>JAAZGC010000186.1 GCA_012511425.1 Clostridiales bacterium
CGGTTTATTCATTTAGTCAACTCCAAAGCCTTTTCCTCGATAATCTCCCTCTCGCTGAAATGTACGTGCTTTCCGTCAATAATCTGATAATCCTCATGCCCCTTGCCGGCAAAAAGAATAATATCCCACTTGCGCGACATCCTGACGGCGTAGCTCACCGCGTCGGCGCGGTCGGCAAACCGCACATACGGCGGATGGCGGTCGGCTTTGACTATCCCGCGCTCAATCCCCGCGATTATCTGCATCGGCGGCTCGCGGTCGGGATTATCGGAGGTCAGAATAAGAAAGTCGGCAAGCTCCGCGGCGATTCTGCCCATCGGCTCCCGCCGCATCTGCGCCCGCCCGCCGATGCAGCCAAAGAGGACTATCAGCCGCTCATGCCGCAACTCCTTTAGCGCGCGCAGCGCCGATTCAAGGCTGACTTCGTTGTGCGCATAGTCGATAATAAACCTCGCGTTGAGCGGGGTTTTTACTTCTTCAAACCGTCCCGGCACCTGACAGCCGTCAAGCGCCGAGGCGATAAATTCCTCCGCCACCCCGACCGTGCGGCATACCGCGGCGGCGCAAAGAGCGTTGTATACGCTGAACCGCCCGGGAACAGTAGTCTTTACATGAAAACTCCCATCGGAATAAACGCAGTCAAACTCGGCGCCCAAATGCCCGTCGGCGCGTTCTTTTTTCGGGTTTTCGGCAATGAATGAACCCTCTTTCAAAAGCGCGCTTTTGTTTTCGACGCCGTATAAAACAACATCTCCGGCGTTTTCCGCCATAAACGGAGCGTTTTCGTCATCGGCATTTATAACGGCAACCCCGCAGCGGGAAAAAAGCCTTACCTTGCAGGTGCGGTATTCTTCAAATGATGAGTGTTCATGCGGGCTTATGTGGTCGGGCGACAGATTTGTAAACGCCGCCGCTTCAAAATAAAGCCCGTCGACCCGTCCGGTTTTTTCCGCCTGACTTGAAACCTCCATGACGCAAAAAACACAGCCGTGTGATACCATTTCGGCGAATATCCGGTGCAGCTCGGCGCGCTCGGGAGTGGTGTTCGCGTTTTGCAGAACAGCGCCGTCGATAATCGTTCCGGTAGTGCCGATAAAGCCGCATTTCTGCCCGGATCGGTTCAGCGCCTCGGCGATAAACGTCGCGACCGACGTTTTGCCCTTAGTTCCGGTAACGCCGATAAGCCGCAGCTTTTTGTCGGCGTGGGAGTACAACTCGGCCGCTGCGTCCCCGAGCGCCTTCCTCGAATCTTCGACGATATAAACTTCAGCGTCATCCGGAAGCTCAAGCGGTTTTTCTGCAACAAACACCCGACAGCCGTTTTCGTATGCCTTGCAGGCGTAGTCGTGACCGTCGGCTTCAACGCCGACAAGGCAGAAAAAAGCCGCGCCGGGAGCGGCTTTCCGCGAATCATAGCAGATGGCGCCGATCTCCGATTTACCGTATAAGAGCATTATTTCACCGCCGGGTAGTAGGTTTTAAACTTTTTCTTGTGCCGGAATTCATGAATCAGGACGTAGAACCGACGGCGCAGACTTCCGTTGAAATCATAAGGATAACGCAGCGGCGAATAAACCTTGCCGTCTTTGATCAGCCCCCGGACTTTTCCGGCGATATCGCCCTTTAAATAATCGAATACAACCGAATCGGGAATATATCTCCAATAAATCTCGTTGTCGTTGTATATGCAGCCATCGAAGTTTTTCTTTTCGACATAATCCGAAACATACCATCCAACGGTATTGTATCCCGCCGATGTAACATAGTCGGATGAGCGGCCGAGGCGGGTGTTTATCTCAAAGGCGCGAAGACTGCCGTCCCGCTCGTCGTATTTGATATCGAAATTCGCAAACCCGACGTAATTTATCTTTTCAAGGAAAAGCCGGAATCGGTCGTAGAGTTCTTTATTGTATTCGGTCATAATCGCGCAGTGATTGCCCCGCCCCTTAGGGGTGTGTTCTTCAAGCAGCACATGCCCGAGGCACATCATCCGGACTTTCGCATTCCTGTCGCAGTATGCGGTCATGACATACATCCGGCTGTCGTCGCCGGGAACGGTATCCTGAATTATCAGGTTCTCCGGATAACCCGCGCCGTAAATCGCGCCGATTATTTTTTCGGCATCCTCGCGGGATTTTGCGCGGTAGACCTTCTTCATCCCATCAAAAGGAAAGTGCCAGTAAAGCGCCGAAACGGAAGGCTTTATTATTATCGGATAGTCAAATCCGAGGTCGTCAAGCGTGTCGCCCTTGTGATATATCTTCGTTTTCGGATACGGAATTTCAAGCTCTTCGCAGATCTTATAAAATTCTTCCTTGCGGGTGATCCGCTCCATAAGGTCGTAATCGATATAAGGGACGATATATGTGCCTTCAAGCCGCTTCTTGTTCTTCGAAATCATGCCGACGTAATCGTCGGTACAGCCGAAAGCTATGAGGGTCGAGCCGCCGTGTTCCCTTGCGAAATTCAGCAGCGTTTCTATCGCAACCTCTTCGGTGTCCAAATTTTCGACGGCGGTAAATCTGACTATCCTTGAATATTTCGTCGCACCGACGGCGTAGCGGCCGAAAGCGTACGAAACAACCCCGTAACGCTCGTGAAACGCCTTTGCAATGTTGTAAGCGTTCAGGTCCGCGCCCAGAAGAACGGGAATCAGCTTCGGAAGACCGCCGTTTTTGTTTTCGCTCATTATATCCGCCTCGCAGTTTATTTGATGTCTATAAAGTACTTTTTATACCA
>JAAZGC010000187.1 GCA_012511425.1 Clostridiales bacterium
ATACCGAGGCTCACCGAGCCCGGCAGGCAATCCGCCCGCCGCGCACTCAACGGCGCCGCCGACGGAATCAAGCGCATCCCGCGCCGCTTCTATCACGGTTTTCATCTGCCCGCCTTTGATATCGTCGATTACCGGGAATTCTTTCAAAGCAAGGTTTTCAAGAAGCTCAACATTTACATTCAAAGGATCAAGCCGGCAGTCAGCTACATCGCTTATCCGCTCGATATGCGCCCCGATATGAACGCCGGAGTATTCAAGAAACTGCATCGCGCAGGCTCCCGCAAAGCAGAGCGGAGCCGTCAGCCGGCCGGAAAACTGCCCGCCGCCGCGCCTGTCGGAATATCCGCCGTATTTTACAAAAGCCGCATAATCGGCATGATTCGGGCGCGGAGTGTCGGATATCGCTTCATAATCACCGGAACGAACATCATGGTTTTCGAAAATCGCGGCAAGCGGCGCGCCGGTTAATAAGCCGTCTTTTAGTCCGGAAAGTATCTTCGGCTTGTCCGCCTCGGCAGGACGCGGCAGCAGCGGCTAAAACCGGCGCCAAATCCGGGATATTTCCGCAGTCGATATCAATCTCTCCGCCTTGCAAAGTCCGTATTTCAGAGAGCAGCGGAACAATTTCCTTATCTCTCTGACAGGATTCCGGGTTCAGCCCTTTAAGTTCAACTCCGCGACCGCAGCTCAAAAGATAGGCCGCACCCGACCAGTCGCCTTCAACATCAATCGAGCCGGGAGATTTAAGCCTCCCGCCTTTGATATAAAACCTTTGTCCCCGAATTTCGATATCAGCTCCGAAAAGCCGAAGCGCTTCGACGGTCATTGCGATATATCCGGAGTTTTCAAGCCCGTCCCCGACAGTCAACACAGATTCTCCCGGCAAAACCGACAAAGCCAGCAGCAGTCCGCTTGCGTATTGCGAGCTTGTTTTCCCGCCGGAAACATATTCGCCGGGACGCAGGCGCCCGGTTAATTTAAGCGGCAGGGAATCGCCGTCGGCAAAGCAGCCGTGCCGTTCCGTCTCGGATATAAGCTCGTCCATCGGACGTGCCCGAAGTCCGGCGTCTCCGTCAATAAAAACTTCATCGCATAGCGCAGCCGCGACCGGAAGCGTAAATCTCGCAACCGCGCCCGATTCCCGGCAGAAAATATCTGCTTTCTTCGGATATTCAACCGGCGGGGATATCAACAGATACCCGTTATCTTCAATAATACCGCAGCCGAGTGCGGCAGCCGCGTCAAGCGCGGCTCTGATGTCGTCCGGCAAAACCCCGACAATATTGATTTTTGTCGGCAAATCCGCCAGCGCCGCGCAGATAATCAGCCGCACAGCCTGCGACTTCGACGGCGGCGCCATGACACAGCCGCGCAAAACGCGCGGAACGATGCGGATATCCATCACAGCACCCCGGAGAGCAGCATCTCCCCGGCTTTCAGATAAGCCGCGAAATCAGCGGCATCAATCTCGCGAATTTCAGCTAAGCCGTCCGATTTCGGAATGATAAGCGCCAGCCGCCCGCCGTCGATTTTCTTATCAAGCATGGCGGCATCTGCCAATTCTGCCGCGGTAAAATCGCTGTTGACCGGCAGTCCCCAAGCCTTGTTTGCCTCGGCTGTTTTTATGACAATATTTTCGGGACAAAGATTCCTTGCCGCAGCCGTTTCATACACCATCCCCGCCGCGACCGCATGACCGTGCTTTATTTTATAACCGGAGAGCTTTTCAATCGCGTGTCCGACGGTATGACCGAAATTCAGTACCCGCCGCTCTCCCCGATCGTAAAAATCCCGACCGACGATATCGGCTTTGATTCTGACGCAGGTTTCAACGACATATTCCGCATCAAAATCCGGCTTTCCTTTAAGTATCGCGGAAAACAGCTTCCGGTCGGCGATAACGCCGTATTTAATCACTTCCGCCGCCCCGTCGGACAGAATTTCATCCGGCAATGTTGAAAAGGTATCAAGGTCGCAGATTACAAGCCGCGGCTGATGAAATGCGCCGCAGAGGTTCTTTCCCGCTTCAAGATCAACGGCGGTTTTTCCGCCCACCGACGAATCAACGGCGGCGAGCAGGGTAGTGGGAAGCTGAATATAAGCTATCCCGCGCATATAGGTTGCCGCAGAAAATCCGGCGATATCGCCGATAATGCCGCCGCCTAAAGCCGCAATCATGTCTCCCCGTGTCAGTCCGGCTTCGGCGCAGCGTTCCAAAAGCCGACCGTAGCAGGAAAGATTTTTTGAGCCTTCTCCGTGCGGCAAAATCATTGTTTCTGTCTCAAACCCTGCGGCGCGGAGCGAAGATGTAACTTTGTCAAGCCATAGAGGAGCAACATTGTCATCTGTTACAACAAGGATTTTGCAAACAGGACGGCAGAGGGATATCAGCTGACCCGCATCACAAAGCAGTCTGCGTCCGATAAGGACATCATAGCCGCCGGATGCGACATGGACGGTCTTGAATTTGTTCATCTGAAAATATTATGTTATAAAATTGCAAGCCGCGGCGCTCCGCCGCGGCAAACGGTGTATTTTAACCATTAAGTTTTGCGAGTATCGGTTTTAGCCGGCTGTCGCGGCGGACATCGGCAAAATTATCGGAGGTGTTTACGGCGTCCCTGATGATCTCGGAGATGTTTGTTCCGCCGTAATTAGCCCTGCGCTGAATCCTGTCGACAAAAACCGAGCTGCGTTCACCGCTGTCTTCGGAGGTGTTGTAGCGTATCGCGAAGTCAACGGCGCGTTCGAGCGATGACAGCGAACCTTCGACATCGCCGCATTTCGCCTTGATGGAGGCGATATCAAGCGAACACACCGCCATATCCGAAAGATAAGGACCGCATTCGTCTCCCTCATATAAAAGCTCGTAAAGATCGATGGTTTTTTCAAGGAGCCGGCAGGCTTTCTCTCCGCTTTCGCGGAAAGCGAGCTGTTTTGCGGTGGTCGCAGCGGCGATGATGTAGTTCTCGATATTGCGCTGGAGCTGAGCTTTCAGCTCGTTGCCGTCCATGACATAAGCAGCGTATAATTCGCGTGTCGCATCCAGGGAAGGAAGCCGGTCATAATATTTCTTGGCTTCTTCGGTGTTTCCGTGAAGCGCTTCTATGAAGCAGAGGTTTCGGTTGACCGAGTTTATCAGTTCGAAATTGTTCGAGCTTTTGACAAGCGCCTCGCCGATTTCAAGCGCCAGCTTTTCGCGGTAATAATCGGGTCGGTTTCGGCGGATCAGCTGAAACATGACCGCGATAAGCCGCTCCTTCAGCTCTTCGCTTTTCGGATAAGCTTCTATTGCGGTTTTGAGAAGCCTTTCGGCGTCGATCCAGAGCAGCTTGGATTCAAGCGTTTCAAGCTCGGCAAAAATTGCATCGATTGACATAAAACCGTCCTCTCTTATACTAATATGAAGCGATGGAAGACCTTCTTGCCCTTGCGGATTATCGCGTCATCTCCGAAATCCGCGGGAGTGAAGGCGGCGGCGATATCGGCTACGGTCTCGCCCTTGAAAGCTACGCCGTTTTGGGTGATAAGCCGGCGCGCCTCTCCCTTTGAGGAGCAGAGTTTTGCCTTGACCAGCATATCGATCAGGGTAACGGCGCCGTCGGTGAAGTCGTCCGGGGAAAGTTCGGTGGTCGGCATATGCTCGATATCGCCTTCGGATGCGAACAGCGCACGCGCGGCGTCAAGCGCCTTGTCGGCTTCGGCCTGATTATGAACCAGTTTCGTCAGCTCATAAGCCAGCGTTTCCTTTGCTTCGTTCAGCGCCGCTCCTTCGAGCTTCGCGTATTCGTTTATCTTTTCGATCGGCAGGAAGGTAAGCATCTTGAGGCATTTAATTACATCTGCGTCGCCTACGTTTCGCCAGTACTGGAAGAAATCGTAAGGAGAGGTCTTCTCCGGATCCAGCCAGACTGCGCCGCGTTCGGTCTTGCCCATCTTTTTGCCTTCGGAGTTGGTAAGGAGCCGGAAGGTCATGCCATAGGCTTCATTGCCTGACTTGCGGCGGATAAGATCGACGCCGCCTAAAATATTCGACCACTGATCGTCGCCGCCGAACTCGAGCTTGCAGCCGTAGTCCTGATTCAGCTTGTAGAAGTCGTAGCTCTGCATCAGCATATAGTTGAACTCAAGGAAGGTAAGCCCAATCTCGAGGCGCTTTTTGTAACACTCGGCACCGAGCATCCGGTTTACCGAGAAATGCACTCCGATATCGCGGATGAAATCGATGTAGTTGAGATCAAGCAGCCAGTCGCCGTTGTCTAAAAACAGCGCCTTTCCGTCGGAGGTGTCGATGAATTTCGACATCTGCTTTTTAAAGCAGCCGATGTTGTGATCTATCATCTCCTTTGTCAGCAGCTTGCGCATATCCGACTTGCCGGAGGGGTCTCCGATCATACCGGTTCCGCCGCCGAAAAGGGCTATCGGACGGTGTCCCGCGCGCTGCATCCGCGCCATTATCATCATCTGCATGAAGTGGCCTACATGAAGCGAGTCGGCAGTCGGGTCGAAGCCGATATAGAAAGTGACCTTCTCGTTTTCGAGCATCTTCGCTATGGCTTCCTCGTCGGTGGTCTGAGCGATCAGATCCCGCTCGACGAATTCTTTGTAAACATTGGACATTTATCTGTCTCCCGATTATATTGTTATTCTTTTGAATTCCGTATTATATTATATCAGATCCGGCGGAATTTTTCAACAAAAATCCATGAATTCGGCGGCTGTTATCAGTTTTCTTCAAGCACATCCTTTGCCGGCGCAACGACTTTTTCTTCCATGCAGGCGAATATCTTATCGACATATCTGCTGTCAAGACGACGCGTGAACAGCGAAACGACCGGCACTATGACAAGCGATGCCAGCATGGCGGCCGTTCCCGCCATAGACGGGGTGAGGAAATGCAGTATCTGATTCGCCGTTACAAAACCGACGCCGAAAATCATCGATGCAAAGCAGGCGGCGGGGGTAGTCTTCTTCCAGAAAAGACCGAAAACGAACGGCCCCAGGAAAGCCCCGGCAAGCGCGCCCCAGGAAAGACCCATGAGCGCCGTGATAAGCGAATTCGGGATAATTGCGACCACGACCGATACTAAAATGAAAATTCCGCAGACGACTTTTACCGCAAAAACCTCTTTTTTCGGCTCAAGCTTGACTTTTTTCACGCTTTGCACAAGGTCGACTATAAATGTAGAACCGGC
Source organism: Clostridiales bacterium (assembly GCA_012511425.1). Taxonomy (GTDB): domain Bacteria; phylum Bacillota; class Clostridia; order Oscillospirales; family CAG-272; genus JAAZGC01. The sequence continues at coordinate 5,196 of JAAZGC010000187.1, forward strand.
GGTCAGCGCAAGCGCGGCAAGCGAGCTTATCGAAGCGGAAAGCACCATCAGCAGCACAAGACCTATCATTGCATCCGGCAGCGCTTTTGAGATCATATTAGGAACGAGCATATCAAAGACAGGCTCTCCCTTGTCCCAGAAAAGACGGGCGAAAGCGCCGATGAAGTATGACCCTCCGGCGATTATGGCGCCGAATGCGGTCGAGACGATCGTTCCGGTGCGGATCGCCTTTTCGTTTTTGATCGCATAGAATTTCGAGACCATCTGCGGCAGACCGAGCGTTCCGAGCGAAGTGAGAATGGCAACCGACAGAAGATCAAGCGGGGAAGTGCCGAGTATTGAAACGTAAACTCCGTCGAATTCCGGCATTGCGTCCGAGCGGAACTTTGAAAGCGCTTCGAATGAGCCCAGCAGTCCGCCGTTCACGCGCAGCACGCCGATGATGACGAGCACCATGCCGACGAGCATTATAATGCCCTGAATGAAGGTATTAACAGCCGTTCCCATGTAGCCGCCGGCGATGACGAAGGCGCCGGTCAGCACAGCCATTCCGACAATGCACCAGATGAAGTCAATGTTGAAGGTCTGAGCGAAAATTTCCGAAAGACCTTTATATACCGACGCAGAATAGGGAACGAGGAAGATTACTATGATAAGCGAAGATAAGAGCTTAAGGTTTCGGCTGTTGTAACGCTGCTCGAAGAAATTCGGCATTGTCGAGCTGTTTGTCCATTTGGTCATGATGCGGGTGCGGCGGCCTAAGAGCATCCAGGCAAGCAGTGAGCCGATCAGCGCATTTCCGATTCCGATCCATACGGCAGATACTCCGAACGACCAGCCGAACTGTCCCGCATATCCGACGAATACCGTGGCAGAGAAGTAAGTTGTGCCGTAAGCGAAGGCAGAGAGCCAGGGACCGACATTGCGGCCGGCGAGCATAAAGTCGGACGAGCTATGGGCAGATTTTCGATAATAAATACCGATTCCGAAAGTAACGATGAAAAAGATCGCGATAATCATAATTTTCCAGAACAAGGCGGGTATCCTCCGTATGAATAAAAAAATATAAAAAACCGCCCTTGTATCTTTCGATACGAGGACGGATAATTTCCGCGGTGCCACCTCGATTGCAGACGGGTAAAATGTCTGCCGCTTGTCGGGATACGGTTCCTTTGTTCATCACGCGGACTTATATCCCCTGCGCTATAACGGTCGCGGCCGCTGCAGCCTACTTATTGCCTTTTTCGGTGCAGAGCTCTCGAAAAGTAACCACATGATCGTGTGCGGCGCGCCTTCCACCAACCGGCAGCTCTCTGTGTCCGACAAGATCCGTGTCAGAGCGGTCTGCCCTTATCCGCGCTTTCTGGCATACTGCCGGTTTTCCGGCGGCGGAGGCATCGGCTCTGTTTTCGGTCATCGCTTTTTGATTGTTTTACATTATAACACTTTTATAGTCTATTGTCAAGACGGATTTGATTATTTACTTTTAATTCACATATTTCGTCATAAGTTTCGCCCCCGGCGGATCAGCCGTCTGATAAGCCGCTCCCGGGCAATTTTTATGGGATATGAAATCGGATCCTTCGAAACCGCCTCGGTTCTGACCGGTGCGCAGGCAGCTGATATCGCCCGGAAAAGGTCGTTGTTTTCGGTTTTTATTTTTACGACTTCGGCAAGACAAAGCCGTGCGGCCGCAGATATAATGAAGGAAAGCGATTCGCTGTCCTGCGGGAAAAACCCCAGAAGGGAAATATCGCCGTGTTTCTGCAGCTCCCCGCCGCTTATTACCCGGCTGAATTTCGAGCCGGTATTCACATAAAAAACATTGCCGTCAAAATCTTCCGCCTCCGACATCGCCTCTGCAGATTTTCTGTCCGAAGCAAACAAAACATTTGTCATCAGCGCTCCGGATATAATCTCACCGATATCGCCCGCCGCCGTCCCGACAGAAGAAATCCGTCCGGTTTCGGCATCGTATAGAAGGCCGTCGGCGACAATAACGCAGCAGGCGGGACGGGCATCGGCGCAAAGAGTGTTCAGAGCCGTGAATATCGCCATGCCGTCATCCGTGTCCGCCTCCGCCGTTTTTCTTGCAATCAGTTCGGGAACAATGCTGTATAACGAAAGGGCAACACTACCTTCGGACAGCTCGGCTGAGGCAATCTGAATTTCGGGATTCGGGGAAATCAGCACCGCCTTGCGCCCGGCGTCCCCCGCTACGTCCTTAGTCATTTCGATAAGCCCGGCTCTTTGAAGTTCATCGGATACCTTTCCGACCGTCATAATGCTGAACCCGGTCAGTTCGGCTATCTGGGCTTTGCTTCGGGGGATGCGGGAGCTGAGTATTTCATCCGCTATCACCATGAAATTCTCCGGTCTGACCGGATATCCGGAAAAATCGGACATATCTCTCCCCTTTTTTTATGTTCAATTTGCCGATATTCGGCAACAATCAAAAAAATCTTAAAAAGGTATTGCAAATTGTATGGACATAAGATATAATAAAAGCATAAAAAGAAAACAGCGCCGTAAATGCATAAAATGCCGATTTTTCAGGCAAGGCGTTAAAATATATCAGTAAAATTGCAAATAATAACTGCAATACGGGCGATAATCGTTAAAACAGATTAACAATCGCCCCGCGAGAGGTGAAACAGATGGATGAAACGATTAAGGATACGATCCGCGATATTTTGATTGACAAGCTTCACGCCGACCCCGACGATATAAACGATTTTACCGACATCATGGACGATCTGGGCGCCGATTCGCTCGACGTCATTGAAATGCTTATGGCGATCGAAGAGGATTTCGGCGTAAACATTCCCGACGAAGACCTTATAGAGCTGCATACCTTCCGGGATGTCTGCGATTATATCGAGCGCAATATGTAAGTCCGCCCCTTAAATTTTAGGATCGAGGCGGCCGGTTTTGTCGGTTCTGATAAAGAAGAACCAGAGAACGAGCGACAGAGCCGCAAGCCCTGCGCAGATAAGCATCGCTCCGGGAAAGCTGAGATACTGACAGAGAAACCCGCCGAGCAACGCCGCCAGAACGCGGGTTCCGCCCATCGGAAGCGCCTGACTCAGGCTGTGTCCGGTCGCTTTGAGTTCCGGTTCGACATACCTGTTGCAGAATACCGCCGCACAGTACATGGTAATGGTTATTGCCGGGCCCGTCAGGAGAGCGGTTAAAAAGATTCCGCCGGCTGTTTTAAAAACGGCGATCAGAATGCAGCGAACGGTCAGTACGGTCGAGCTTGCAAGCAGCACGCCTTTTATTCCGAGTCTGTCGAATATCCGGTCAAAAAACAGGAAGAATGGGATTTCGCCGAAAACCGACAGAGCGACATTCACCCCCCAGACCCATCCGGGAAGTCCGAGCGTTTCGGTCATGTAGGTAGGGAAAAAGTTTGAATAAACGCTCCAGCCGAACATCGAAAGCGATAAAATCGCATAGATTACAAAAAGCTTTTTATATTTAAACAGCGGCTTTATGTCGAATTTCTTGCGCCCGTGGCTGTGTCCCTCGACTTTGGGCGCAATCATTATTCCGACGGCGCAGATTATTGCAGTCACGACAAAAGCCGGAAAAATCGCATTCATGCCGCTTCCGGTTATAAGACTGAGTATTATTCCGATAATACCGTACAACACGGTTCCGGTGTTGCGTATCGGACCGTATTTTACCCCTGCGGAGGAGCTGTACTCGAGGGTTATTGTGTCGATAAGCCCGGCAAAAGGCGACATCGCCGCCATCAGCAGCATGAGTATCATAAGCAGATACGGAAACGACTGATTCAGCCCGACAAGGGTGAAAACCACAGCTGACAGCAAAACCGCAGTCAGAAGCACGTTGTTTTTATATTTCGCCCGATCCGCCGCCATTCCCCAGATCAGCGGAAAAACGATCGCAACGAGCGAAGCCGATGCGATTATTATTCCGACACGGCTCTGCGAATGATATTTGCCGAGGTAAAGCGGGATAAAGCAGTTGTAAAAGGTGTTAAGCCCGTAAACAAGGCCGTTCGCTATGAACAGCCCCAAAATGCGGTGTTTCGCGGATGGCAGTTGTGACATGTTTTATCTCCGGTCATAGATATCAGCTATTATTTTACCATATATATTATTAAAATTCAACATCAATAATTTAAAAACAAAAACCGGGCAGCAAAGGAAAGGCGGTAAGCATGAGCAAATTCAGATGGGTTTATCTTGCGCACCTCGGATATAATATGTGGGGCGACCCTGAGGTCGATAAAAACGGGCTTCGCGGTCAGCCGACGACAATGCCGCAGACTATTGCATCATATAAACTTCGTTTCGATGAGGATGCGTGGCATAAAATAACCGATGGCCTTAAGGCCGCCGGCGCGAACACGATAGTGCTTGACCTCGGCGAGGGAGTTAAATACGACAGTCACCCCGAACTTGCGGTCGAAGGCTCCTGGTCAAAGCAGAAGCTTTATGATGAGCTTTCAAGACTCCGCGGAATGGGCTTTGAAGTGATCCCGAAGCTGAATTTCTCCGCCTGTCACGACTACTGGCTCGGCGAATGGGCGTATATGCTGTCGACAAAGGGCTATTATAAAACCGTCCGCGACCTTATTGCCGAAACAGCCGAACTCTTTTCCCATCCGGAGCTTTTCCATATCGGAATGGACGAAGAAACCTATTCGCACCAGCAGAATTATAACTACTGCGTCATCCGGCAGGGTGATCAGTGGTGGTATGATTTCGGCATCATGTGCGAAGCGGTCGAGCAAGCCGGAGCGCGCCCGTGGATCTGGTCCGACTATGTCTGGCATCACCCGGAGGAATTCTACGAGTGTATGTCAAAAGAGGTGGTTCAGTCCAACTGGTACTACGGCAATTTCAATCCCGACGACAGATATCAGGGTTACTATAACGAGCTTGCCGAACGAGGCTTCGATCAGATTCCGACCGGTTCCAACTGGTCTGTCGCCGACAACTTCCAAAAAACGGCGGAATATATAAAGACATTGCCGCAGGATAATATTCTCGGTCTTCAGCAGACAGTATGGTATCCGACGCTTAATGCCAAAATGGACAGACACGAAGGCGCCGTAAAAGCGCTTGCTGAAGCTAAAAAGATATTTGAGAGCTGACATTAATATTAAAGAAAACAGGACGGCCAAACGGCGGTCCTGTTTTTTGACATGGGATTATCGATTATTTGAATATTGCCTGCAGCGCTTTGGCAAGGGCATCCGGCTTTAAAAGCTTCTGCTTCACCGGCTCGACGCCGCGGCGATAGTTCATTATGCGATACACGGCGGTCCTTGCGGAGCGAACCGAATATTCGATCTGAGATGTCGTATCAAGCGGCAGCTCGGTATAGCGTCCGATCAGAGCGAGATTGGTCGAGCCTTCCGGGACGGGCGCGGGACGGGTTTTCTCTCCGCGGGGAAGAAGGGCGGCTTCTGCATACGGCAGATATACGGGAACGACGGAGATTACGTCAGCCTTTATCTCCTCCCAGCGATCCGCCCACTGGAGCTGGCAGACAAGCTCATAAAGGATTTCAAGACCGGTGCAGTCCTTCATCGGCTTGCGGACATAAGTACCGATGTTTTCCGGATAAAGTCCGTAGCCGTAAATCACGGTTGTGCCGATATCCTGTTCTTTGAAGCGCGGCTGAGCCGGAACGGTGGCGGAAAGCAGCCATTCGCAGTCTTTGATTGTTGTCATGCCGCCGGAACCCGGAATGTTTCCGGAAAGATTCTCAAACAGCTTTACAAGCTTGTTTCCGCGGCTGGTTACGGTAAATGTCTCGACAGCCGACCCCTTAATATCGGAGAAGAAGCGCTGCGGTTCCCCGAGTGCCGGACGCCCTTCGGCGATCTTTTCCCAAAGAGAAGGTGCGTGTTCAGTTTCTTTGAACGCGGGGGTGTCGGATGTCCCGTACATTGCGGCTCCGGTGTCATGAGCGGCGGTCATAATGCAGAGATCGTCCGGGTTCAGCGCTATAATCCGTCCGTCTTCGAGAATTATCGCGGTTACGGTGATCGATGCGGCGGCTTTGCGGCAGCATTCTTCCGTCTCTTTTTTGTCGGTTTTGTCGGAGATGACCTCTTCGCGGATGCGGTCGGCTACATTTCCGGCGGTCTCGGCAGCTTTGGCGGCGATTTTCTTGGCAGCGTCAACAGCTTTTTCCGCCGCTTCTCCGGCTTTTTCGGCAAGTTCGGAAGCAGCGCCGAATACGGCGTCAGCAGCTTCGCTTATCTTCTCGGCAGCTTTATCGGCTTTGTCTTTCAGCTCTTCATCTGTGCAGCACTCATCGCAGCAGCAGCCATCGTCACAGCACTTGTCTTTGGTGCAATCTTCGTCCTCGGTGCAGCATTCCTCACAGCAGCAGCCGTCGGGGCAACCCTCGTCTTCGGCGCATTCTTCACCCTCGGTGCAGCACTCATCGCAGCAGCAGCCGTCGGGGCAACCCTCGTCTTCGGCGCATTCTTCACCCTCGGTGCAGCACTCCTCACAGCAGCAGCCGTCGGGGCAACCCTCGTCTTCGGCGCATTCTTCGCCATCGGTGCAGCATTCCTCACAGCAGCAGCCTTCGGCGCAGCCCTCGTCTTCTGCGCATTCTTCGCCCTCGGTGCGGCATTCCTCACAGCAGCAGCCTTCGGGGCAGCAATCGTCCTCTGCACATTCTTCGCTTTCGGGACAACAGATGTCACAGCAGCACTCCTCAACGGGGGCGAACTCAAGGTTCACTGCCTTTGCGCCGGTGATAAAGTCGACATCGTATTTTTCAAGATAAGCTTTCAGCGGCTCAATTACGCTTTCGCCGAAGTCATACGGAGTCTCCATCCGGCTGCTCATAGAGGCGAGATCGGGCAGGAAGTCTACATAGCGCTTTATCTGGCGGCGGAATTCGGCCAGGCTGTCCCAGCGGCGGATGCGGAAAGTCGACTCCCAGAGGTACCAGAAATCGGTGGTGAAGAAATGTTCTCCGAACCACTGATCGATTCTCAGGTCGGACAGACTTTTCTCATCGGCAAAGAGCAGCTTAAGCAGAGCCGTCCGGTCGTCGGCGTCAAGCTCGAGGGAGCTGAGATCGGCAATAACGCCGCCGCTGACAAGCCGGGCTTTGGCATTGACCGGATGCCCCTGTCTGAAGTTGTAAATTTCCTCCGCAGCGCTGCGCTGAGGAGCCTCGACCGACGGAACCGATTTCATCAGCTCAAAGAAATTCTCGCTTGAATCAGGCCATAATACGGCTCCGCGGCTGATAAAGCCGCTTTCGGCAGAACCGACACAGGCAAATTCGCCGCCGACTTTGTCGCCACTTTCGATGATATGGATGTTCTCGCCCTTAAAATTGCAGTCGCGCACGAGGTACGCAGCTGCCGCAAGCGAAGCGATGCCGCCGCCGATGATGTAGATCTGTTTGTTTCCCCAGTCGCGGGACTTTATTTCATCTTCGGCTGCCCGGCGGTAAGCTTCCTTGGTTTGCTTAACGGATTTGTTCGCAACATATGCCGCGGCGCCGACCAGGGCGGCGGCGGTGATTAAACGAAAGATTTTCACGGGTATAATTCTCTCCGATCTGTCAAAATGACTGTTTCAAAAAACAAAACGTATAAAAAGATAACTTACAAAAATAACATATTATTCTACACTTTAATTATATAAATTAAATTGTTCGGCTGTATTTACATGCGATTAACGCAAATAATAATTTGCGTAAATTGATTTATAAACGCTATTTCCATCCGCAAACCAAACAGAAAAGGCGGGATGAACA
>JAAZGC010000188.1 GCA_012511425.1 Clostridiales bacterium
GAGCTTGTCAAGGGAATGTACCGCGACCTGAACGGAAACACCGAGTTTGACGAAGAAGACCAGTACGGTTTTGCCACATATGTAACCTACTCAAGCTCCGACGCCTTCGCCTTTGCGACGGATATCCGCATGACTGAGCGCGGAGATGACGGCACGATGACATTTACGATGGGCACCGAACGCCAGCTCAAAGCAGCCGACCTTATCAACGCCGTGTTCTGGAACGAGGGCAGCTATATCAGCAAGATAGATACCGACAAGGCGACGCCCATCTTCAAAAACGGCCAATCGCTGATGCTCGGAAACTCAAGTATCGGCACATCGGAATCTTTCCGCGACATGGAAGACGATTTCGGCATGGTTCCGTATCCGAAGCTTGACGAAACACAGGAGAAATACCGCTCTCTCGTTCACGACACCCAGAACTTCGGGGTAGTGCCGCTCTGCTGCGCACATCCGAATGAGACCGGCGCGGTTCTTGAGGCGATGAGCTCCGAGACCTGGAAGCTGCTGACACCGACTTATTACGAAACCGCTCTAAAGGTAAAGTATGTGCGTGACGAACTCTCGGCTCAGATAATTGATATTATTCATGAGTCTATCGCTACCGAATTCGCTTTCGTTTATTATGCCAGCCTTTCAAGCGCAGGTATGATTTACCGTACACTCGTGACGAATAATTCAAACGACTTTATGTCCGAATGGGCGAAGATGCAGAAAAGCGCAGAAAAGTCACTCGAAAAGCTTAACGCGGCTTATCTTGAGAAAAACTGAACCTTAATTTATTAAAGCCTGCCCCGAAAGTCAGCAGGCTTTTTTCTTATAACGGCAGGTATATGCAAAATTCATAAAACCTTTTCACAAACCATTTACGCAATTAATCATATAAGTTGAAACGTTCATATTATTATGGTAAAATTTATAGTGTATCTTATATAAATACAATTAGGGCGCAAGCCGTCATCCCAAGGCCGTTACGGAGGGAATCCGATGCCAACTGTTGAATACAGCAAAAAAACCGCAATTGTTTATTATTCCTGGTCGGGCACGACCGGCAGCTTTGCCAACAAGCTCGCTCACGACAGCGACGCCGATCTTTTTCGGGTAAAGGACCGCAAGCGCCCCGATTTATTCAGTGCGCTTATCAAAGGCTGCGCCGATGCCAGGAACCGGATGCCTATAGAAACCGAAGGCGCTCTTCCCGACCTCTGGTCCTACGAAAAAATTATATTCTGCTGTCCTGTATGGGCGGGATATCCGGCGCCGGCTTTCAACAACATGATCGCCGCTCTGCCGGCCGGAAAGGCTGTTGAGCTTTATTTTATCTCAGCTTCCGGCAGCAGCAGCAAGAGCGCGGAAGGAACCAAGGCGCTTATCGCCGGCAAAAACTGCGAAATCGCCGCATACCAGGATATTTTCTCGGCCGACGTCGACGTCAGGTACAAACTGAGGAAATTTTAAGCTTTCGGGACAGGATGATATTTATCGCAATGCTGACAAAATTTTGCGCGGAGCTTCTTTTCCGCTTAACATTTGAATCGGCTGCATGATAAACATCCGCGTCCCGTTTTTTTAGGTCAATATTATACCAAACAAGGAGATTATTATATGCATACTCTGAAACTTACCGACCGTGTATATTGGTGCGGAGTTCTCGACCCCGACCTGCGCACTTTTGACATAATAATGCACACCGAGTTCGGTACCACCTACAATTCATATCTTGTAAAGGGGGACAACGCAACCGCCCTCATAGATGCCTCGAAAGCCTGTTTTTCCGACGAATGGCTCGATAAGGTAAACGAGCTTATCGGCGTAACCAAAATCGATTACCTTATAGTAAATCACACCGAACCGGACCACAGCGGCGCCGTTGAAAAATTCTGCGAGCTGAATCCGGATGTCAAGATTATCGCAACGACGGCGGCGATCGGATTTTTGGGGCAGATAGCAAACCGTCCGCTCAACACCCTTCCGGCAAAGGAAGGACAGACGCTCGATCTCGGCGGCGTAACTCTGAAATTCATGATATTCCCCAACCTTCACTGGCCGGACACGATGTTTACCTATGCCGTCGAAGAAAAGCTGCTCTTTTCCTGCGACTGCTTCGGCTCGCACTACAGCTTCGACGAAGTGCTTGTCAGCCGCGTGACCGACTGCGAAGGATACAAGCGGGCAACAAAATATTACTTCGACAATATCCTGGGACCGTTTATCCGCCCGTATCTCGCAAATGCCGTTAAAAAGGTCAGGGATATGGATATCTCGATGATCTGTCCCGGTCACGGACCGGTGCTTGACGAGGGCAAGGACGGTATTCTTGCTTGGTATGACGAATGGATGGCAGAGGCGCCCAAATCCGACAAAAAGCAAGCCGTCATCACCTATGTTACCGCTTACGGGTATACAAGGCAGCTCGCCGAGCGTATCGGCGCCGGAATAAAGGACGCCGGAGCCGATGTCGAAACCTTTGACCTCACCGGCCATCCCGAACTGATGGATAAGGCTTCCGCCGCTATCGCCGCATCCGACGGATTCCTGCTCGGTACTCCCACAATAGTCGGCGAGGCGCTGAAGCCGATCTGGGATATCGCAACTTCGATGTTTAGCGCTACCCACAAGGGAAAAATTGCGGCAGCATTCGGTTCTTACGGCTGGACCGGCGAAGCGGTACCCAATATTACCGAACGGCTGAAGCAGCTCCGCCTTAAAGTGCGCGACGGCTTCCGCATCCGCTTCAAGCCGACCGAAAACGACCTGCTTGACGCTTATGATTACGGCTATGATTTCGGCTGCGCCCTTTACAACAAGGAAAACGACCGCAAAGCCAAAGGCCCCCGCAAGCTCGTCAAATGCCTTGTCTGCGGCGATGTATTTGATTCCTCGCTGACTGTCTGCCCCGTCTGCGGCGCCGACAAGTCAAATTTCATCGAAGTCGATGACACAGTTACCGGATTTGCATCCGACAAGGAACAGATAATCACGATAATCGGCGGCGGAGAAGCGGCTTTTGCCGCTGCAAAGTCGGTTCGCGCCCGCTCAAAGAAAGCCCGGATCATAATGCTCAGCCGGGAAAAATATCTGCCTTATTTCCGCCCGATGCTGACAAAAACGCTTCTGGCCAGCTTTTCCGCCGATCAGCTCGGAATCGAGCCGGAACAGTGGTACAAAGAGAACGACATAATCCCGCTGCTCGGGAAGACGGTCAAGGCGATCAACACCGAAGAGAAGACAATAGAGCTTGACGACGGAGCACGCTTCGGCTACGACAAGCTTATCTATGCTCTCGGAGCCGAGAATTTCATCCCGCCGATCGCCGGACTTTACAAAGACGGCGCTATTCTTGACAATGTCATCTCGATCCGAACCATCGATGACGCGGCAAAGGTTCGCTCCGCGATCGAGAACGGTGCTAAAAAGGCAGTAGTCATCGGCGGAGGAGTGCTTGGACTCGAGGCTGCATGGCAGCTTAAAAAGGCTAAGCTCGACGTTACCGTCCTCGAGGCGATGCCTCGTCTAATGCCGAAGCAGCTTGACGAAGGCGCGTCCGGAATACTTCAAAAGGTCATTGAATCGAAAGAAGTAAAAATAGTGACCGGTGCAAAGATATTCGCTGCGATTTCGGATATATTGGCTGATGCAAAGGAATACGGTGCTATGCTCGTCAACAGCATCTTCAACACGAAGGTGTTTGACACCGACAAGTCATCTGACGGCAAGAAGATTCTGGGAGTTCTGCTCGAAGACGGAAGGATATTCCCCTGCGACCTGCTTATCATATCTACCGGCGTGCGCGCTTTGACGGCAATTGCAAAAGAAGCCGGCATCGCCTGCGGATGCGGAGTAACCGTTGACGAATTCATGAAAACCTCTGCTCCCGATGTGTTCGCTGCCGGCGACTGTGCGGAATTCAACGGCGTTAACTACGCTCTCTGGAGCCAGGCCGCTTCACAGGGTGAAGTCGCCGGTGCAAACGCTGTCGGAGATGAACTTAAATATGAAGCCGCCGGCGGACCGGTCAGCTTCAGCGGGTTTGATACCTCTCTCTTTGCCATCGGCGACAACGGCTTTGATGAGAAGAAGAGCTACCGCACCCTCGAAAGCCGTGACAGCGCCAGGGGCATTTACGAAAAGTATTACTTTGTCGGAGGGCATCTTGTCGGCGCAATCACTGTCGGCGTTGACAAAGTCGTTCCGATCACAAAAGTGGTTCAGGCCGGCGCTTCGATTGCCGAAACCGCCGCTTTAATCGGCTGAAAAAAAGTATATCCGCAATAATGAATTAACGCCGCCCATTAAATCAGGGCGGCGTTTTTCATGATATCAGAGCGGCAAAGCCATAGGTAATTCCCGTAACTATAATACCTGCCAAGATGACGCCGATTAATATACAGAATACAGCATAACGAAGTTTCATATTCAGAAGTAAAGCTGTCATGGCTCCCGTCCATGCCCCTGTTCCGGGCAGAGGGATAGCGATAAGTATAATCAAACCGGCAGCTTCGATATTTCCGACGAGTTTGCTTTTTTTAAGCGTATGGTTCTCGATTCTTTCGGCGATTCCTTTGAGTTTTTTGGTGGATTTCATCCATTTGATAACGCGCTTCATAAAAATAAGTATGAATGGTACCGGCAGCATATTCCCGAGAACGCTGAGAATGAAGGAGAGATGCCAATCAAGTCCTAAAGCGGCTCCGACGGGAATAGCTCCTCTCAGTTCGACAAAGGGGAGCGCCGAAATAAAGAAAACCCAAAGAATATTCTTAAATAAAGTGACAGTCAAGGATGAATACCAAAATTGTGGCGCCTCGCCGACGTTTACAGTCAGACGCGGGATTGTTTTTCTGCGAAGAATAATCCGCAGTTATCGTTTGTTTTGATTGCCTGCTTTCCCTTTCAGCAGCGGAGAAATCCGCTTATAGATCAGAAAAGTGACCAGTGCGTCCGCAATTCCCTTTCCGAAGGTAAACGGAACATTGAAGCAGATAAGGCTCTGGAAGATGCTTTTCATACCCGGAAGTATAGACTGATATGCGGCAAGAATTGTTTGTTCCGGCATGAAATTATAATAAAAAGGATATACAATGAAATAATTCAGCGGCAGAGCGGCGCCGGCCATCAGCAAGGCGCCGATAAGCGAAGCCGCGGCGGCTCCGCTCTTGGTTTTTCTGAATTTGTAAATCAGGCCCGCCGTGCCGACAAAAACCGAACCCAGGAGAAAGTTAGAAAGTTCGCCGACAAAGGAAGTTGTCGAAATCGCCGAGTGGATAAGGTTTTTTATAAATTGAATCAATATGCCGCTCAAGGGGCCGAGGGAAAATGCGCCTATAAGAGCCGGAAGGTCGGAAAAGTCGAATTTTATGAAGGAAGGAATCAGCATCGGGAGCGGGATTTCGATCAGCTGCAGGGCAAAAGCGGCAGCAGACAGAATGCCGGTCACTGCGATGTAGCGGATGTGATTTTTATTTTTGCCGGGAATAGGATTCTCCGCGGCGTGAGCATTATTATTCATTTGAACCTCTCAAAATCATAGCTGTTATGACTAATTTGAGAGATCAACGTTTTTTTGCAAAAAAGCGTCCCTTCGGTTCTGACTGAAGGGACAGCGTTATTGTATAGCGATCAGCTATATATCGTCGATCTTTTTCATCCGGACTTTGATTTGCTCCAGTCAAACGGAAACAAATCTTCCTATCGGAAACCGTCGGTCAGGGAATTTCACCCTGTCGGCCGATTAAAACCGTAAGCTCAATTCGGTTGAGTTAATGGTTTATTCAGCTAACGGACTATACCGCCGGTGTGGAATCACACCACCCTCAAAGTCGAGCCGGCGGAGCTGTAAAGCCCCGCCGGGCATACGATTTTTTAGTTTTGGATATCGAATTATTCAATAATCTCGGTAACAAGACCGGAACCGATAGTGCGGCCGCCTTCGCGGATAGCGAAGCGAAGCTGGGGCTCCATTGCGATCGCAGAGATCAGCTGAACGGTGATGTCAACGTTGTCGCCGGGTCTTGCCATTTCAACTCCTTCGGGGAGAGAGATGGTTCCGGTAACGTCGGTGGTTCTGAAATAGAACTGCGGACGATAGCCTTCGAAGAAGGGCTTCGAACGGCCGCCTTCTTTTTCGGTAAGAACGTAAACGTGACCTACGAATTTGGTGTGCGGCTTGATCGTGCCGGGCTTGCAGAGAACCTGACCGCGCTCGATATCGGTCTTCGCTACGCCGCGGAGAAGGATTCCGACGTTGTCGCCTGCTTCGGCGTAGTCAAGAATCTTGCGGAACATTTCAACGCCGGTAACAACGGAAGATCTGGTTTCGGGGTTGATTCCGACGATCTCGACCGGGTCGCTGACCTTAACGGTACCGCGCTCAACTCTGCCGGTTGCGACGGTGCCGCGACCGGAGATGGAGAATACGTCTTCAACAGGCATAAGGAAAGGCATATCGGTCTTGCGGGCAGGGGTCGGGATGTAGCTGTCTACTTCTGCCATGAGCTCACGGATGGAAGCATAAACGGGTGCTTTCGGATCTGTCTCGGTGGAGAGCAGAGCTTCACGGGCGGAGCCGCGGACTATCGGAGCGTTATCGCCGTCATAGTCATAAGCGGAAAGGAGATCGCGGACTTCCATCTCAACGAGGTCGATAAGCTCTTCGTCGTCAACAAGGTCAACCTTGTTAAGGAAAACAACGATAGCCGGAACGTTAACCTGACGGGCGAGCAGAACGTGCTCGCGGGTCTGCTGCAGCGCACCGTCGGAAGCGGCGACAACGCGGATAGCGCCGTCCATCTGAGCTGCGCCGGTGATCATGTTCTTGATGTAGTCGGCGTGGCCGGGGCAGTCAACGTGAGCGTAGTGACGGTTCTCGGTCTCATACTCGACGTGGGTGGTGTTGATTGTGATTCCGCGGGCCTTCTCTTCGGGAGCCTTGTCGATCTGGTCATAGCGAAGAGCCGTAACTTCACCGTCACCCATAGAGAGTACTTTGGTTATAGCAGCGGTAAGGGTGGTTTTACCATGGTCGACGTGACCGATGGTACCAATGTTAACGTGAGGCCTGGTGCGTTCAAAATGTTGCTTTGCCATGGTTAAATTCCTCCGGTAATTTATTTCTTTTCAGTTGGTAATTAAGTTGCTTTTTTATATATCAGGACAGCGCTTATCTGCGCTCGCCCATAATACTTTCCATAACGGACTTGGGAACCTCCTGGAAGGTGGAGGGCTCCATTGAGTAGACGCCGCGTCCCTGTGTGCGGGAACGGAGCTCTGTTGCGTATCCGAACATCTCGGAAAGCGGAACATGGCAGGTTATCTGCTGTCCGCCGGAGATGGCTTCCATCGTATCGATGCGGCCGCGGCGGGAGTTGAGATCGCCGATTACCTCGCCCATATAGTCGTCGGGAGTAATCACGACAACTTTCATAATAGGCTCGATAAGAACGGGATCGGCTTTCTGCATAGATTCCTTGAACGCCATTGAGCCGGCGATCTTGAATGCGTTTTCGGATGAGTCGACTTCGTGGTAGGAGCCGCCGGTAAGAGTTACCTTAACGTCGACTACGTTGTAGCCGGCGATGACTCCGGACAGCATTGCGCCGCGGACACCCTCATCAACGGACGGGATGAATTCCTTCGGAATATCGCCACCGACGACTTTATCGACAAACTCATAACCCTTATCGGGGTTCGGTTCGATAGTGATGATCGCATGGCCGTACTGACCTTTGCCGCCGGACTGACGCACATATTTTGAATTGGATTCTGCGGAGCGGCGGATGGTCTCTCTGTAAGAAACCTGAGGCTTGCCGACGTTGGCTTCGACTTTGAATTCGCGGAGCAGACGCTCGACGATAATCTGGAGATGAAGCTCACCCATACCGGCGATTATCGTCTGTCCGGTTTCCTGATCGGTATAAGCCTTGAAAGTCGGATCCTCTTCGGCTAGTTTGCCGAGAGCGATATCCATCTTTTCCTGGCCGGCTTTGGTTTTCGGCTCAATAGCGACGCGAATGACCGGTTCCGGGAATACCATCGATTCAAGAACTATCGGCGACTTTTCGTCGCAGAAGGTATCTCCGGTCGTGGTATTCTTTGTGGAGACAAGGGCCGCGATATCGCCCGCATAGACGGTTTCGACATCGGTACGCTCGTTGGAATGCATGAGCAGTATCCGTCCGACGCGCTCGTTCTTGTTTTTGGATGAGTTGAATATCGTTGTGCCGACCGAGACCGAACCGGAATAGACTCTGAAGAAACAGAGGCGTCCGACATAGGGGTCGGTCATTATTTTAAACGCAAGGGCTGAGAAGGGCTGATCGTCGCCCGACATCCGGGTCATTTCTGCACCGGTATCGGGGTCGGTTCCGATTATCGCAGGGATGTCGACGGGAGACGGCATATAGTCGATTATCGCGTCGAGCAGCTTCTGGACGCCCTTGTTGCGGTAGGATGTACCGCAGACGACCGGGACTATCTTAGAAGCTATCGTTTCCTTGCGGATCGCGGCTTTGAGCTCTTCTATGGTGGGTTCTTCGCCTGCGCAGTATTTCTCGAAAAGCGCATCATCGTTTTCCGAGACGGCTTCGATCAGACTGGCGCGGTAGCGTTTTGCTTCCTCAAGCATATCCGCAGGGATGGACTCAACCTTCATATCCTTGCCCAAATCATCATAATAGATGATGGCATTCATCTGAATGAGGTCGATTATTCCCCTGAAATTTTCCTCTTTTCCGATGGGAAGCTGGATCGGTACCGGATTTGTCTTTAGACGTTCGCGCATCATATCGACAACGCGATTGAAGTTGGCTCCCATGATGTCCATTTTGTTGACATAAGCCATGCGGGGAACCTTGAACTGGTCAGCCTGGCGCCATACGGTTTCGGACTGGGGTTCGACTCCGCCTTTTGCGCAGAGTACGCAGACGGCTCCGTCAAGGACTCGCAGAGAGCGCTCGACCTCAACGGTGAAGTCAACGTGTCCGGGGGTGTCGATGATGTTGATCCGGTGTTCTTTCCAGTAGCAGGTGGTAGCTGCGGAAGTTATTGTTATACCGCGTTCCTGCTCCTCTTCCATCCAGTCCATGGTGGCTGCGCCGTCATGAACCTCGCCCATTTTATGAACTTGTCCGGTGTAGAACAGGATACGTTCGGTAGTAGTGGTTTTTCCGGCATCGATATGTGCCATAATACCGATGTTGCGGTACGTTTTCAGCGGATATTCTCTTGGCATCTGTTTTTCTTTCTGTTGTGCTTTTAAATTTCAGAAATTGAGAAAACTCAATATCTGTAATGCGCGAATGCCTTGTTCGCCTCGGCCATTCTGTGCATTTCTTCTTTTCTCTTGACTGCACCGCCGGTGCTGTTGAGAGCGTCAAGGATTTCTGCCGCAAGGCGCCCTGACATTGTGCGTTCAGAGCGATTGCGTGCGAAATCGGTGAGCCAGCGGAGTCCAAGTGTCTGACGGCGATCCGGACGGACTTCCATCGGAACCTGATAGTTGGCGCCGCCGACGCGGCGAGCCTTTACTTCCAGAACCGGCATGATGTTTTCAAGGGCAGCCTGGAAAGCTTCGAGAGCGTTTTTGCCGCTTTTCGCTTCAACTTCGTTGAAAGCTTCGTAGACGATTTTCTGAGCTATGCCCTTCTTGCCGTCGTACATAACTTTGTTTACCAGTCTTGTGACCAATTGAGAATTATACACGGGATCCGGCAGAACTTCTCTTTTTGAGATTTTACCTCTTCTCGGCATATCGTATTCCCTCCTTCATTAATAATAGATGAGATCACAGGTACTCGAAATTTTACTTCCGTCGATGTATGCAGAATGTCCCGTTTTTATATGCAATGTAACAACGCACTATTTAAATCGGGAAACCGCTTGTGTTTTACATCGAAAATTGCGCCGCAGGATTTACTTTTTGGCTGCTGCGGCCTTCGGGCGCTTGACTCCGTATTTGGAGCGGCCCTGTTTGCGTCCCTGAACGCCCTGAGCATCGAGCATTCCGCGGATGATGTGATAGCGGACACCGGGAACGTCTCGGACACGGCCGCCGCGGATCATCACGACGGAGTGCTCCTGAAGATTATGCCCGATACCCGGGATGTAAGCCGTCGCCTCGATGCCATTGGTAAGGCGTACACGGGCGATTTTACGCATGGCGGAGTTGGGCTTTTTAGGTCCTCTCGTGCCGACCATTGTGCATACGCCGCGCTTCTGGGGCGATCTTGTGTCGGTCATACGGTTCGTCAGCGAGTTGAAGCCGTGCTGAAGAGCAATCGACTTGGACTTATATACGTGCTGCTGACGTCCTTGTTTGACCAGCTGGTTAAATGTAGGCATTAATTAAACCTCCTTCTTCAAATAATGCGTGTTACGGGATTTCCCATTAATATTAAAGGCTTATCGGGCAGCGGAAGGGCAAGCTCCCGCTGCCTCGAGCCGATAACATACACTGTATTATATCACTTTTCGAGGGTATTTGTCAAGCAAACGCCCAAAGATTTACATTTATTTCACAGAAGACGAGCCGTATTCACAAGGCTTTTCTGACATTTGTGAACTCGGGCATTTTCGCTCAGACGGCACCCGAATTCAGAAATCGGATGCGGGTCATCAGTCCTCGAATTCGTCCGGCAGATTCATCATTGAATCGACTTTTTCGACTTCGATGTTTCTGTAATATTCCATACCGGTTCCTGCGGGAATAAGCTTTCCTATTATGACGTTTTCCTTAAGACCGAGCAGGTTGTCGACCTTGCCGTGTATCGCGGCTTCGGTAAGCACCTTTGTGGTCTCCTGGAATGATGCGGCGGAGAGGAAAGACTCCGTCATCAGTGCGGCTTTGGTAATGCCGAGCAGTACGCGCGAACCGACAGCCGGCTTCAGCGGCTCTCCGTCTTCATTGACTTCGCCCGATTCGCTGCGGTAAAGAATCGCGGCGTTCTCGTCGTTGAATTCGTTTACGTTGACGGTCGAGCCGACGAGCAGGTCGGTGTCTCCTGAGTCCTCGATCCTTACCTTTCTTGTCATCTGGCGGGCAATGACCTCGATATGGCGGTCGTTGATGCCGATCGACTGGCTGGAATAGACCTTCTGAACTTCCTTGATTATATATTCGTATACCGCTTCAAGGCCGTTGATGCGCAGGATATCCGAAGGATAAAGCTGACCTTCGGTAAGCGCCTGACCCTTTTCGACATAATCTCCTTCATGAACGAGCAGTATCATGTCGTATACAGTCGGGATATTGACGGTCTCGCCGCTTTCTTCGTTTGTTATGACGATAGTGCGGGTCTTTTTGATCTCCTGTATGCTTACATAGCCGGATATGTCCGCCATAAGGGCGTTATGCTTCGGGCGGCGCGCTTCGAAGACTTCTTCGACTCGCGGAAGACCCTGGGTGATGTCCTTTCCGGCAACGCCGCCGGTATGGAAGTTTCGCAGTGTCAGCTGTGTGCCCGGCTCGCCGATGGACTGGGCGGCTATGATTCCGACCGATTCTCCCATGTTGATGGCTTTGCCCGTCGCAAGGTCGGAGCCGTAGCAGTGAGCGCAGACGCCGGTGCGGGACTTGCAGTAGAGTATCGATCTTACGTTCGCCTTTTTGACACCGGCTTTTTCAGCCTTCTGTGCAAGTTCCGGGGTGCAGAGAGTGCCGTCCGCGATGATGACTTCGCCGGTGTTCGGATCAACTACATCGCCGATCACATAGCGGCCGGAGATTCTGTTGCGGAAGCTTTCGATAACCGTCTTGTTGTCGGCTTCGTCGATGAGTTCCTCGACGATAAGTCCTTCCGTGGTTCCGCAGTCTTCCTCCCGGACGATGACTTCCTGCGACACGTCGACGAGACGTCTTGTCAGGTAACCGGAGTCGGCGGTTTTCAGAGCCGTGTCGGAAAGCGCTTTTCGCGCTCCGCGGGCGGCGGTGAAGTATTCAAGGATCTTAAGTCCTTCGCGGAAGTTGGATTTGATCGGTATTTCGATGGTTTTACCGGTTGCGGTATACATCAGTCCGCGCATTCCCGCGAGCTGACGCATCTGGGTCATGCTGCCTCGCGCGCCCGAGTCTGCCATCATCTTGATCGGGTTGAATTTATTGAAGTGTTCCAGGAGCGCCGCAGTGATTTCGCCGGTGGTCTTTTCCCACACCCCGATTACGAGCTTATAGCGCTCTTTTTCGGAAATATCGCCCTCCTGATAATGGTCAAATATCTTGGCTACTTCTTCTTCGCTTTGGGCTATAAGGCTCTGCTTCTGCGGGGGAATCGTAACGTCGGCGATAGAGATCGAAATAGCGGCAAGTGTGCAGTATTTGTAGCCGGTGGCTTTGATCTTATCGAGGACCTCGACCGTTGTCGAAACGCCTTTATGCTTGATGCAGCGGTCGATTACTTCGGTGAGAAGCTTCATGGTCGCCGGTTCGGTGATTTCGAGATCAAGCCTGTGTTCAGGATCGGTACGGTCGACGAAACCCAGATCCTGCGGGATGTTTTCGTTGAATATCAGGCGTCCCATCGTAGCGTCGATCACGCCGGTGTATTCAATTCCGTCGATCACCATGCTGCGGCGGACCCTGATCGGCGCATGAAGACCGATCAGGCGCTGGTCATAAGCCATGCGGACTTCGTCAAAATCGCGGAAGATCTTTCCTTCTCCGACTTCGCCGGGGCGGTTTATCGTAAGATAATAGGAACCGAGCACCATGTCCTGAGACGGGATGGTAACGGCACGGCCGTCGGCGGGCTTAAGCAGGTTGTTTGCCGAAAGCATAAGGAAACGGGCTTCCGCCTGCGCTTCGGCGGAAAGCGGCACATGAACCGGCATCTGGTCGCCGTCGAAGTCGGCGTTGAACGCAGTGCATACGAGAGGATGCAGCTTTATTGCTTTTCCCTCGACAAGCACCGGCTCGAAAGCCTGGATCGAAAGACGGTGGAGGGTGGGAGCGCGGTTCAGGAGCACCGGATGCTCCTTTATGACGACTTCAAGCGCGTCCCAGACCGCCGGATCGACTTTTTCGACTTTTTTCTTTGCATCTTTTATATTTAAAGCCTTCTGGGATTCAACCAGGCGCTTCATAACGAAAGGCTTGAACAGCTCCAGCGCCATTTCCTTCGGCAGACCGCACTGATAGAACTTGAGGTCGGGTCCTACGACGATAACCGAACGGCCGGAGTAGTCGACGCGCTTGCCGAGCAGGTTCTGACGGAAGCGTCCCTGCTTTCCTCTGAGCATTTCGGACAGCGATTTGAGCGGGCGGTTGTTAGGGCCGGTTACCGGCTTGCCGCGGCGGCCGTTATCGATAAGCGCGTCAACGGCTTCCTGAAGCATCCGCTTTTCGTTGCGGATGATAATGTCCGGAGCGTGAAGATCAAGCAGGCGGTGGAGGCGGTTATTGCGGTTGATGACGCGGCGGTAAAGATCATTCAGGTCGGACGAGGCAAAGCGGCCGCCGTCGAGCTGAACCATCGGACGAAGCTCCGGAGGAATGACCGGAACGACATCCAGAATCATCCATTCCGGCTTGTTTCCGGATCTGCGAAACGCTTCGACGACTTCGAGTCTCTTTATGATCCTGAGCTTCTTCTGGCCGGTGGCATCGCGCAAATCGTTGTGAAGCTGCTTTGAGAGCGCCGGTATATCTATCTGCGACAGCAGTTCCTTTATCGCTTCGGCGCCCATTCCGACGCGGAAGCTGTCCTCATATTTCTCATAATTCTGCCGGAATTCCCGCTCGTCAAATGCCTGATGCTTTTCGAGGGGAGTATCGCCGGGATCGATGACAATATACTGCGCGAAGTAAAGCACCTTTTCGAGCACTCTCGGGGAGATGTCGAGCAGAAGCCCCATCCTTGAGGGTATTGCGCGGAAATACCAGATATGCGAAACCGGAGCGGCAAGGTCGATATGACCCATGCGTTCCCTGCGCACCTTTTTTGATGTGACTTCAACGCCGCATTTTTCGCAGATCTTGCCTTTATAGCGGACCCGCTTATATTTCCCGCAGAGGCATTCCCAGTCCTTCGTCGGACCGAAAATCCGCTCGCAGAAAAGACCGTCGCGCTCCGGCTTGAGGGTACGGTAATTTATCGTTTCAGGCTTGCGCACTTCCCCGTATGACCAGGAGCGGATCATTTCCGGAGAAGCCAAACCGATTTTAATAGACTCAAACATATTGTGTTCCAAAGTTTATCCTTTCCCCGTCAGTTCCCGTCGTAATCAGATCCGTCTTCGTAAGAGCCGCCGGCATCTTCATCGGGGACATATTCGTAGACTTCGGCCGTTTCATCGTCAGAATCGGAACTGCTTTCATCGACATAATCTTCGGCGGCAATACTTTCATCTGCGAATGTCTCATCGACCTCGTCATAGCCGTCGGGAGCGGATACGGGCGACGACACTTTAGCTCCCATCGCTTCGGCGAGTTCTTCTTCGCGGGCGGCATAATCGATCTCCGGAGAGTCGTTCTGTTCGCCGTCGCGGGCAGAATCGATGAAATTGGGGTTGTTTGCCATCTCTTCGTCGGCGAGCGAGGAGAGAGTGATCTCGTGACCGTCGCGGTCAAGCACCCTTACATCGAGGGAAAGCGACTGAAGCTCTTTTACAAGCACCTTGAAGGATTCCGGTACTCCCGGGGTAGGAACGTTCTGTCCCTTGACAATCGCTTCGAAGGTCTTGGTTCGGCCGTTTACGTCGTCCGACTTGACCGTGAGTATCTCCTGAAGGGTATAAGCCGCGCCGTATGCTTCAAGCGCCCAGACTTCCATTTCTCCGAAACGCTGGCCGCCGAACTGCGCCTTGCCTCCCAGCGGCTGCTGAGTTACGAGCGAATAAGGGCCGGTCGAACGGGCGTGGATCTTGTCGTCGACAAGATGGTGGAGCTTGAGATAATACATTATGCCGACCGTGACCGGGTTGTCAAACGGCTCACCGGTGCGGCCGTCATACAGAATCTGCTTGCCGTTGGCGGGAATTCCCGCTTCAAGCATACATTTGGTGATATCCTTTTCGTTTGCGCCGTCGAAAACGGCGGACATAACCTTCCAGCCGAGCTTCTTTGCAGCGTATCCCAGGTGCACTTCAAGCACCTGGCCGATATTCATTCGTGACGGAACGCCCATCGGGTTCAGTACTATGTCAAGCGGGGTGCCGTCGGCAAGGAAAGGCATATCTTCCTGCGGAAGGATGCGGGAAACGACGCCTTTGTTTCCGTGGCGTCCCGCCATCTTGTCGCCGACGCTTATCTTGCGCTTCTGCGCGACATATATCTTGACTTCTTTGTTGACACCAGGGGAAAGTTCGTCGCCGTTTTCGCGGCTGAACACCTTGATATCGACAACTATGCCGGATTCGCCGTGCGGCAGGCGGAGGGAGGTGTCGCGGACTTCTCTTGCCTTTTCGCCGAAAATGGCGCGGAGCAGGCGTTCCTCGGCAGTCAGCTCGGTTTCTCCCTTGGGAGTGACTTTGCCGACCAGAATATCTCCTGCGCGGACTTCGGTTCCCATCCGGATGATTCCTTCGTGGGAGAGATCCTTCAGCGCGTCTTCGCCGACGTTGGGGATTTCTCGGGTGATCTCTTCGGGTCCGAGTTTGGTATCTCTGGCTTCGTGGGTATATTCTTCGATATGAATTGATGTATAGATATCGTCTCTGACGAGATTTTCATTCAGCAGAACGGCGTCCTCGAAGTTATAGCCTTCCCAGGTCATGAAGCCGATGAGGGCATTCTTTCCGAGGGATATTTCGCCGTTTGATGTAGCCGGACCGTCGGCAATTACCTGTCCCGCTTCTATACGTTCGCCGACCGAAACGATCGGACGCTGATTTATGCAGGTGCCCTGGTTTGAACGCTTGAACTTAATAAGATGATAGACCGTCTTCCGGCCTTCATCGGTGCGGACGGTGATATCGTCTGCGGTTACAGAAACTACGGTGCCGGCTTCTTTTGCGATTACCACAACTCCCGAGTCGATGGCGGCTTTGTATTCAACGCCTGTTCCGACTATCGGCTGTTCGGTCACCATGAGCGGAACTGCCTGTTTCTGCATGTTCGAGCCCATCAGAGCACGCGAGTTGTCGTCGTTTTCAAGGAAGGGGATCATCGAAGTCGCAACCGAGACGACCATTTCGGGAGAGACGTCCATATAGTCGACTTCCGACTTTGAGACTTCGACTATATCGCCCTTGTGGCGGACGGTAACCCTGTCGTTTACGAAGGTATGCTCCGGAGTGAGCGGCTCGTTTGCCTGAACCAGGATATAGCGGTCTTCCTCGTCGGCGGTAAGATAATGAACCTCTTTTGTTACAATGCCGGTCTCTTTATCCACTCTGCGGTAGGGGGTCATCATAAAACCGAATTCGTTGACGCGGGCGTAGGTGGAAAGATTTGAGATAAGTCCGATATTGGGACCTTCCGGGGTCTCGATCGGGCACATGCGGCCGTAATGTGTGTAGTGTACGTCACGGACTTCGAAGGAAGCGCGATCGCGTGAAAGTCCTCCCGGACCGAGAGCCGAGATTCGGCGCTTATGCGTCAGCTCGGCGAGCGGGTTATTCTGATCCATGAACTGAGACAGCGGCGAGGAGCCGAAAAATTCCCTTATCGAAGTAACGACCGGACGGATGTTGATAAGCGACTCGGGGGTTATCGTTTCCGAGTCGAGCACCATCATACGCTCTCTGACGTTTTTATCCATGCGGGCAAAGCCGATGCGCATCTGGTTCTGGAGCAGTTCTCCGACCGAACGCAGACGGCGGTTGCCCAGGTGGTCGATATCGTCTACATTTCCGACGCCGCGGGAGAGGTTAATAAAGTAGTTTATCGAGGCGAAGATATCGTCTTTTGTAATGTGCTTCGGCATCAGCTCGCTGATGCGGAGCGCCACCGCTTTCTTGAACTCGTTCATATCGGAGCCGTATTGGTCATAAAGCTCCTGAAGCAAGCCTATTTTCACCTTGTCGGTCGGTTTGAGACCGATATCGGTAAGGTCGTCTCCGATGATTCCGAGGGGATGCGCCATGCCGTTGCCGAAGATTTTGACTTCTTCGTCGTTATCGGCATAGATCCAGGCTTCGTTGATGCCGCAGTCTTCAACCTCGGTCGCCATTTCTTCGGTCATGAAGGTATCGGCATCGTAAAGGAACTCGCCGGTATATGAGTTGACTATCGGGCGGCTGATCGTATGACCGGTCAGACGGGCGGCAAGGGAAAGCTTTTTATTGAATTTAAAGCGGCCGACGGCAGCAAGGCCGTATCTCTTCGGGTCGAAGAACATATTGTTGATAAGCTGCTGGGCTGATTCGACAATAGGAGGCTCGCCCGGACGGAGACGGCTGAATATTTCTTTCAGCGCTTCATTTTCCGGGGTTTCGCCTTTTTCTTCGCCTCTTTTGACCATGTCGTCGTTTTCCATGGTCGCGATGAGATGCTTGTCGTCGCCGAAATATTTTATGATTTCTTCGTTCGTGCTTATGCCCAAAGCGCGAATAAGGATTGTTATCGGAATTTTGCGGTTTTTATCGATGCGGACGGCAAACTGTTCCGTGGTATCGGTCTCGTATTCGATCCATGCGCCGCGGTAAGGGATAACTTGCGCCGAATATATATGCCGGCCGGTCTTATCGACCTCTACCGAATAATACGCACCGGGGGAACGGACGATCTGCGAAACGATGACGCGCTCGGCGCCGTTTATGATAAAAGTTCCCTTTTTTGTCATAAGAGGGAAATCGCCCATAAAAATATCGCGCTCGATCACTTCGCCCGAATGCTTGTTATAAAGGCGGACTTTTACCCGCAGAGGTGCCGCGTAGTTGACGTCGCGCTCCTTGCTTTCCTCTTCGGGGTACTTGGGATTTTCCGAGTCAAGGTAGTAATCGACGAATTCGATGCTGTAATTGCCGCTGTAATCGGTAATCGGCGAAACGTCGTGAAGAACTTCCTTCAGACCTTTATCGAGGAACCACTGATAAGAGCCTTTCTGAATCTCGACCAGATCTGGCATCTCAAAAATCTCGTCATAACGGGCGAAGTTCATCCGGACCGTTTTGCCGAACATACATGGCTTGATCATTAAAAAATATCACTCCTCCGCAGTCGGACACGCGGAAAACCGGGGTCTGACCGCAACATTTGAATAAACAAACGGCGTTTATGTAATTAAAAAGCAGGAAATGCTTAAGGCTGACATCCCCCACAACCGCAAAAAACGCCGGTGTCGGCGCCCGAAACGCTCCTTTCGTCCCCCCTCCGGCACGCTGGTTACGTCCGACAAAAGGAGACGAGGTTTGCTGTTTCAGACACGCGGCATAGGCGCGTCTAACGGTTATTATATTGGGGGAAGCTTGTCCGAATTCCGGTTTGCGGCCGCGCAGAGCTTTGTAAAACAAGGGTTAAGCCTTAAAGCCGGATACTTCGGAACGCCGAAAAATAGTAGCTTATTATACCATATTTTCAGGATAAAGTCAACTGCAAAAAGCAGTCTATAATGCCAATCGCGGTAAATTTACAAAAAATTTAAATGTGAAATTTTTGATATGCGCTTGAAAAAAAGCGGCGATTGTGGTATTATATATGGGTGAGACAGAAATAATCAAGGCAGGAGGTGAATCGCATTGCCTAACATCAAATCCGCAAAAAAGCGCGTTAAGATTATTGAAAAGAAGACCCTGCAGAACAAAATGCAGAAGTCTGCCCTCAAGACCGAACTGAAAAAGTATGACGCCGCTCTTGAAGCCGGCGACAAGGCCGCTCTTGATATCGCTTACAGATCTGCTGTCAAGCATCTGGATCAGGCTGCTTCAAGTGGGGTAATCACCCCGCAGGCCGCTGCCCGCAAAAAGAGCAGCATGACCCTTAAGCTCAACAGAGCGTAAGAGAGTCTTTTCGGATTCTCGATCATGAATCGGCAATCCCGATAATTCATAAAAGACGGATTTGACCGTCTTTTTTGATTTTAAGGGCAGAGAAAACTCTCCGCCCCTTTTTATTGTTTTATAATTCAAAGCAGCTCACGTATCCTCAGCTCTCCTCCGTTGCTTTCGGCAATGCGGCGGCAAAGCTCCAAGTCTTCGCCGGGAACGGTTGTGCGAACCACCGAATAGATCACTTTAGGAACATATTTCGACACCGCTTCGCCGAATTCGAGCAAATTATGCCAGGCTTCTTCGCCGAACAACGGACGGCAGACTTTGACATAAGCTTCCGGGGTTGAGGTGTTGAGAGAAATTGAGACGATATCGATACAGCCACGGAAGAGCTTCGCCGCTTCTTCGGCGGAAATACCGTTTATGAGCGAGGCGTTGCCGTTTGTGTTGACTCTTACCGGAATGTCGCTTATGCTTTTGACGAATTCCGCGGCTTTTATCATGTCATAAAGCCGATATGTCGGCTCGCCGTAGCCGCAGAAGACCAGCTCCGAGTATTTTGAAAGATCGCGGCGCTTTATTTCGGCAATGATTTCATCAAGCGAAGGTTCACGCTCAAGCCAGAGGCTGCCCTCCCCGCCGTAAAGGCGGTCGCCCACGCTCGATGTGCTGATGCCGTCTTTTATCGTTCTGACGCAGAAAGCACAGGCGTTCGAGCAGCGGTTGGTCATATTGATATATAAGCCGTCGCTGACTTCGTATACTATTGTCATTGGTTTATATCCCAAAAAGTTTTTTGGCGTTGCGGGCGGTGATCTCAGCTATATGCTCCGGAGTCTGCCCTCGGATTTCGGCAAGCCGCTCAACCGTATATTTCATCCAGTCGGAGCGGTTGGTTTTGCCTCTGTGCGGCATCGGCGCCATATACGGGCAGTCGGTTTCGATGAGCAGAAGCTCGTCCGGAACTGCTGCTGCGGCAGCTGCCGTTTTCTTTGCGTTTTTAAAGGTAACGCTGCCGCCGAAGCTGATATACATCCCCATTGATACAAGCTCTCGTGCGGTCTCTGCGCTGCCGGAAAAGCAGTGCATCAGTCCGCGCAGATTCTTCCTTTTGCCGAGTATTCCGACCATATCGCCGTGGGACTCGCGGTTGTGTATCTCGACGGGAAGATCGTGTTTTTCGGCGAGGTCCAGCATCAGTCCGAACCAATGCTTCTGTATTTCGCGGTCAGGTTCGTCCCAATAGTAATCAAGTCCTATCTCGCCAACGGCGACGACTTTCGGGGAGAGCAGCTGTTTTTCGAGCCGCTCAATTACCGAGTCTTCGTCTTCGGGCGGGATATCGCTCTCCCCGGGGTAGATGCCGACTGCGGCGTACATATTGTCATGCCGGGCGGCGAGATTCAGTGCTTCTTCGTTTGTCTTTAAGTTGGTGCCGTTTTCAATTAGGATAATCCCGGATTTTGCGAGGCGCCGGATCAGCGAATCCCGCGAATCGGCGCCTTCTTCGTCGGAATATCTGTCGAAGCGGCTGTCGTGGTAGTGGCAGTGGACGTCGATCATCTAATTATCTGACGCGCTGTCCGAGCGGGGTTTCCGGGTCAAGGAAGACGACTT
The DNA here is from genome assembly GCA_012511425.1 of Clostridiales bacterium. Lineage (GTDB taxonomy): Bacteria > Bacillota > Clostridia > Oscillospirales > CAG-272 > JAAZGC01. The sequence continues at coordinate 20,482 of JAAZGC010000188.1, forward strand.
TTACTTCGTCCTCGCCGGACGCAAGTATCATCCCGTTGCTTTCGACGCCGCAGATAACCGCGGGTTCAAGGTTCGCGACCATGACGATTTTTTTGCCTTTAAGGTCTTCCGGCTTATACCACGGGGCTATTCCGGAAACGACAGTGCGCTGCTCATAGCCCAGATCAAGGGTCAGTTTCAGCAATTTTTTCGCTTTTTTAACCGGTTCGCAGGCAATTATCTGCGCCGTGCGCAGTTCGGTTTTCATAAAATCGTCGTAACCGATTTTTGCAAGACCCTCCTGCGCTTTTTTCTCAGCTTCGGCGGATTCCTTTGCAGCCAGTTCCTCCTGCCGCTTCGCTTCAAGCTCGGCCAGCAGCTTCTCGCCGTCGATGCGCATGAACAACGTTTCCGATTCGCCGTTGACGATTCCGGGGGTAAGGCCGCCGAATGTTTCGATGGCGGTGAAATCCTGATTCTCCGAAGAAATACCGAGCTGAGCGAAGATCTTCTCCGCTGTCTGCGGCATCGCGGGGGTGATGAGAACCGCTCCGAATCGGATCACTTCAAGCAGGTTATACATTACCGTACCGAGGCGGGCGCTGTTTGCCGGGTCTTTTGAGAGCACCCACGGGGTGTTGAGGTCGATGTATTTATTCGCAGCCGAGAGCATATCCATAACGGCGTCGCAGGCGTCGGCAATCCTGTAATCATCCATCAGCGTGCGATATCTGACGGCAGTGCCGAGCGCTGCCTGCTTAAGGTCATCGTCGGTCGGGTCGGATATGTCTTCCGGCTTTTGAACTACGGCGTCAAAGTATTTTTTATTCATCGCTATGGTGCGGGAAACGAGATTGCCGAGGACATTCGCAAGGTCGGTATTGTATCTTAAAATGACGTTTTCGTATGTAATCGAACCGTCGGTGCCGTAGGGCATTTCGGAAAGAGCGTACCACCGAACTCCGTCGACGCCGAAAACATCCGCCAGCTCGTCCGCATAAATGATATTGCCGCGGGATTTGGACATCTTATCCTGACCGAAGAGGAACCAGGGATGGCCGAAGATCTTTTTCGGCAGCGGAATGCCGAGCGCCATCAGGATTATCGGCCAGTAAATCGTGTGGAATCTGACTATATCCTTGCCGATGACATGGCAGTCGCAGGGCCAGTATTTTTTAAACAGCTCCGGCTGCTCCTCGTTATACGGATCATAGCCGAGACCGGTTATATAGTTGGAAAGCGCGTCTATCCAGACATAGATGACATGCTTTGTATCAAACGGTACCGGAACGCCCCAAGCGAAGGTAGAACGGGTCACGCACAGATCGTGAAGACCGGGGAGCAGGAAGTTATTCAGCATCTCCTTCTCGCGGCTTTCCGGCTGAATGAAGCCGGGGTTATCTTTAATATGCTGTATAAGGCGCGGCGCGTATTTGCTCATCTTGAAGAAATAAGCTTCTTCGTTTGCACGGGTGACTTCGCGGCCGCAGTCGGGGCATTTGCCGTCGACTAATTGAGAGTCGGTGTAGAAAGATTCGTCGGGGGTGCAGTACCAGCCCTCATAAACGCTTTTATAGATATCGCCCTGTTCGTACAGCTTTTTGAAGATAGACTTAACCGATTTTATGTGATAATCATCGGTGGTGCGTATGAAGCGGTCGTAGCTTGTGTTCATCTTATCCCAGACTTCACGGAGCTGTCCCGTGATTTTGTCGGCATAAGCCTGTGGTGTTACGCCGGCTTTGGCGGCGGTGTCTTCAATTTTCTTTCCGTGCTCGTCGGTGCCGGTCATGAAGAACACATCATAGCCGCAGAGCCGCTTATAACGGGCGACTGCATCGGCCATGATGACCTCGTATGTGTTGCCGAAATGCGGTTTAGACGATGCGTAGGGAATCGCCGTTGTTATATAAAATTTAGGTTTGTCCATAACAGTCTCCTGTTTTTAAATTAAAGCCCGAGGTCAATAAGTATATCCCTGCCGGTAATATTATATTCATATCCGGCTCTCGCCGTTATAAACAACGGCAGAGACCACGCCGCGGAGATGCCGCAGCTGACAAGCGTAAGCAGCGCCCAGCCGATAAAGCTCATGGTAAGCCGGAAGGATGCGCGGGATTTGCCTTGCATCAGCTTATAAGACAAGCGTATTGCGGCAAAAGGATCGAGATTTCTTTCGAGAAGCAGACGCGGGACGAGGGATAACCTTGACAGCAACCGGCAGAGCATAACGGCGCAGCAGATTCCGCCGATGTTGATCATAAAAACAAAAATCGCGTCAAACGGGCGAGGGCTTGCCCATCCGACATGTCTGCCGATATAATATGCGGTCGGGATAAGCGCCGGCGGCAGACCGTATATAACCGCGCCGGAAAGCGCCGAAACCAGCGCCCGCAGATATCTTTTTCTTTTATAAACGCCGAATGCAAGAAGCGGCGAGGGGTTCTCCATCGATTCGATATTGTATGACCGGCGGTAGTCGTGCCTCATCCGCAGTCTGTCGGCTAAAAGATAAGCTCCCGCCCATCCCGGCAAGGCAATCAGGGTAAACGAAAGCGCGCAGACCGCGGTCTCGGCGGCTATAAACGGCAGTCCCGGCTGATTCGGATCAGCGCCGGAAAGCGACGCCGCAGCTTCAAAGGCAAGGGCCGGCAGCTTTACTGCCGCAACCGACAAAGCCGTGACCAAAATAACCGCTGTCAGCAGCGAGAACCAGGCGGAGCCGGAAACGCTGCCGGAATTCAGCACCGACGCGGCATAAATCCGGCTGCGTTTTGTTTCCGGGATCGCTTTATAGGTATAGCTGTTTTGATTTGTCTGAGTCATTTAATTTTGCAGCCGGCGGCATAAACTCCCTCGAGAGTCCGCCGGTCTTCGCCCAAAATAAGGATATCGGCGCGTTTTCCTGCGGCGATGGAACCGGTATGTCCGTATATTCCAGTCATGACGGCGGGGTTCTTCGTCGCATAAGGGATGGCTTCTTCAAGACCGATGCCGCAGAATTTCATGAAGCGGAAGACGCCGTCAAGAAGGTTAAGAGTTGAGCCGGATATCGTGCCGTCCTCTTCGCGCGCAAGCCCGTCCTTAACATAAACCGGAAGTCCGGCGATCGAGTATACGCCGTCGGAGCAGCCGGTCGCCATCATCGAGTCGGTAATAAGGCAGAGGTGGTCTTTATCCTTCGCAAGATAAATGAGCCTGACCATTGCGGGATTCAGATGGAATCCGTCCGGAATCACTTCGCAAAATGCGTTGTCGCAGGTGAGCGCGGCGCCGACGGTGCCGGGTTCGCGGTGATGCAGACCGCGCATGGCGTTAAAGGTGTGCGTGAAGCTGTTGACGCCCCAGGAAAGCGCTTCGAGCGCCTGCTCATAGGTGGTGTTTGAGTGACCTATCGAGACGGAGTAGCCGTGTTTAACCGCAAGGCGGACGAATTCTTCGCCTCCGGGAAGCTCCGGAGCCACGGTGATTCTCTTGGCGATATCCCCGATAGCTTCGGTAAGTCCTTCAAGCTCTTCGTTATTCGGCAGAGCGAGCAGCTTGGGATCATGTGCTCCGCGTTTTTCAAGGCTGAGGTATCTGCCTTCTATATGAACGCCGTCGATGCTCGCGCCGATGCCGCGGGTCTTCTTGGCTGCCGCTGCGGCGTTTTTTGTCGATTCGACCATTGTCGGATACGGCGCGGATGCGGGGGTAGCGAAGACGGTTGTCGTTCCGGCTTCGGCATACGACTTTGCCATTGCAAGGCACTGTTCAACAGTCGCATCCGTAAAGTCGGCGTTTGCGCGGCCGTGGGTATGGACATCGACCATTCCCGGAATGATGTATTTTCCGGAAGCGTCGATTACTTCGGCGCCGCAGTCACAGCAGCATATATTGTCGATCGCCTCGATTGCGCCTCCGCTTATCCGGATATTTCCTTTGAAAAACCGGCGGGCGGGGGTATTGTAAACATAACCGTTTTTAATGATTAGTTCGGACACGGTATTTCCCTCCTGATTATTTTTCGCTTAGCAGGCGGCTCACGAGATCGGCTATGCTGCCGTCCCGACAGTCGCAAAGTTCGATATCGGATATTTTTTTAATGGCTTCTATTGCATTTGAAGGACAGCAGGCGACATCAGCCGCCTCCAGCATTTCAAGGTCGTTTTCATAGTCTCCGACGCAGTAGGCGATACAGTCGTGGCCTAAGTTTTCTTTGATCCATTCTTTAAGCCTCGGAATCATCGGACCCTTGCCGGCGAGATTGTCCTGCCATTCAAAGAGTCTTTCGCTCGACTTCATAAACCGGAACATTGAATTATATTCGGTTTCAAGGAAGGCGCGGACTTCTTCAAGAATCTCCGGCTCGTCTATGACCACAACTTTATGCCAGGGGCGGTCGGTGTCCAGCTCATCGTCGGGAATTCCGCGCGTCCAGACAAAGCCGTCGTCGTTGGTAAATCTTATTGCCGCGGTCGGCCAGCGGCTTTCGAGCTGTCTTATGATCTTAAGGTTCAGCTTTCCGTCGAGGTATTGCGGATACAGCTTTTCTTTCCCGTCGGCCCGCGACAGAAACGCTCCGTTTGAAAATATTCCGGGGACATTCATCAGCTTTTCGTAGCCGGGGACCATTTTGCTCAACGAATCGGTAAAGCGTCCCGTTGCAAAGGTGAAGTAGTTACCGGATTCGCAGAAGCGTTTCGCCGCTTCGACGTTTGCTTGAATAAGATTTTCGTCGTAATCGATAAAAGTGCCGTCAACATCCGACACGATAAGTTTCTTCATTTATAAAATCTCACTGTTTTCGCAGAATTTCCCGCATCTCTTCGAAATAATCCGGCAGAGGCGCTTTGAATTCCATATATTCGCCGGTTTCGGGGTGATTAAATCCGAGCACCCGGGCGCAGAGGCATTGCCCCTGACACAGTTCGGAATATCTTTTTTCAAGCTGCGCCGAGGCGCCCTTCATTCCGTAAAGCGGGTCGCAGAGCAGATGGTGCCCGATATGGTTCATATGAACTCTTATCTGATGCGTGCGGCCGGTTTCAAGGCGGCATTCGACATGACAATTACCCCGGAAGTGCTCGATCACCTTCCAATGAGTGACGGCGGGGCGGGAAAAATACCTTTTATCGGTTATCACCGCCATTTTTATCCGGTCGGAGGGATGGCGGCCGATAGGCGCGTCGACAACTCCCTCTTCATTTTTCATATCGCCGGAGATCAGGGCTTCATAAACTCTTTTGGCGGTATGCGCTTTAATCTGCGCGGCAAGGCTCTGATGCGCCGCATCGGTTTTCGCAGCCACGAGGAGACCCGACGTGTCGGCGTCTATCCTGTGAACGATTCCGGGACGGATTACCCCTCCGATGCCGGAGAGACCCGATTCCGCTCCCTTACAATGCCATAGCAGCGCCGACACGAGAGTGCCGGAAAAATGCCCGGGCGCCGGATGAACCACCATTCCTTTCGGCTTGTTTGCCACAATCAGACAGTCATCTTCATAAGCTATGTCAAGCGGAATGTCTTCAGGTTCGATATCGGCGGATTCGAGCGGAGGGAGGGTAAAGGTTATCGTTTCGCCTTCGGAAACCCGGTAATTCTTTTTAAGGGGTTTGTTGTTCTTAACGGCGCCGCCCGCCTCAATAGCTTTCTGAGCCGCGCTGCGTGTAAGGCACGCGCGCTTTGCGACGGCGGCGTCGAGCCTTGAACCTGCGTCTTCGGCTTCGAAGACGATTTCAAAGCTGCCGCCGGTTCCGGGGAGGTATCTTTCGCCGTCTGTTATTTCATCGTCATCGATAAGAACGTCCGGTTCTTCATACATGGCTGTTTTCCGGTTCTTCCGGCTTCGCCGCTTTCCGTTTTTTCTCCTCTCGGATTTCGGCGGAGATGAGACATACGGCGAGTATCGCCGTTCCGACTGTAACGAAGGAATCGGCAATGTTGAATATGGCGAATTTCATGAATTTCGTTTCGATGAAATCGACGACATACCCTTGCATATAGCGGTCAATCAGGTTACCGATGCCGCCTCCGATTATCATTCCCGCGGCGGCGTTTATCCACTTCGAGCGGCGGTCTTTGCGTTTGACTATCAGGTATATGATAATCCCGGATATGGCGACGGTGGAAACCGCCGTGTGTACCCAGCGGTGGTCGGAGAGTATTCCGAATGCCGCGCCGGTATTCTCAAGATAGCGGAAATCGAACAAGCCGGGGATGACGGTGATCCCGTCGGGAAGAGGTTTAATGTATTTGACCACCAGCCATTTTGAAATCTGGTCGGCAATCACGACTGAAACGGAGGTAAGCAGCCATATCAGCAGTCCCGCAACATCGGTGGCGCCGGACTTTACGGCTTTTACATCCGTGTTTTTTTCTGGCATAGTTAATAATATAATATATGGTTCGGGCCGAACCGAATTATTCAGTCCGGCCGTAAATCATCGGGCGTATGAATCAGGCGTCTGCTTCGATTTCACGGACGATTGCGGCGCAGCGGGCGCAGAGATATCCTGTTGTTGTATCGCCGTTTTCGTCTTTTGAAACGATATCTTCGCCGTCGAAGGTGTGCATCCAGCAGCGGTCGCACTTTTTGCCTTTCGAGAAGGACACTTCGACCTTCATCTCTTCCCCGTCGGCGCCTTTTTCGAGGACGGCTTCGGAAACGATGAAAATCAGCGGCAGCTGGCTTTCGAACTTTTTGAGTATTTCTAACTGCTCACCAGAAGCGGTTATATCGATCCGCGCTTCGAGCGATTTGCCTATCACCGACTTGGCTCTTGCTTCTTCGAGCGACTTCATGACATTGTCGCGAAGGTCAAAGAGGCGGTTATAGTCTTCTTCAAGAGCTTCGAATCCGAGGCTCTTATACTCCGGAAGCTCATTCAGAAGCACGGATGTGCGGTCGTCTTCCGATTTATGCGGCATCATCTGCCAGATTTCTTCGGAGGTGTAGGCGAGCAGCGGCGAGATCAGCTTTGTCAGGGTGTCGAGGATAATATACATCGCAGTCTGGGCGGCGCGGCGCGCTTTCGAGCTGCTTAGCTCGACATAAAGCCTGTCTTTGGTTATATCGACATAAAGCTTTGAGATGTCTATCGTAACGAAGTTTGTTACATAGTGATAGACATAATGGAATTCATAGCGCTCATATGCGGCGCGGCAGTCTTTCAGCAGACGGGAAAGCCGCGACAGCGCCCATTTGTCGATATCGTGAAGCTCGTCGAGGGAGACCATATCCCTGTCGGGATCGAAATCGCCTAAGTTCGCCATCAGGATGCGGACGGTGTTGCGGATTTTGCGGTAGGCGTCGGAGAGCTGGGTGAGGATATCTTTCGAAATGCGGGCGTCCTGGGTATAGTCGACGGAGGAAACCCAGAGTCGGAGGATATCCGCGCCCCAGTCCTTTATTACTTCCTCCGGTGCTATCGCGTTGCCCAGCGACTTATGCATCGCTTTGCCTTCACCGTCGACCGTCCAGCCGTGGGTTATAATCTGCCGATACGGCGCGCGGCCGCGGGTGGCAATCGAAGTCAGCATCGACGACTGGAACCAGCCGCGATACTGGTCGCCGCCTTCGAGGTAGATATCGGCGGGGGATCTGAGCTCCGGGCGCTGTTCGAGCACTGCGGCATGAGAGGAGCCGGAGTCGAACCAGACGTCCATGATATCCGTTTCCTTTTCGAATTCCCCGCATCCGCAGTCGGGGCATTTAAGCCCGTCCGGGATGAGTTCTTCGGCGCTGCGCTTAAACCAGGCGTTCGAACCTTCGGCGCGGAAGATATCGCTGATCTTATCTATTGTTTCGTCATTTATGATGGGTTTTCCGCAGTCTTTGCAGTAGAAGATCGGAATCGGAACGCCCCAGTTGCGCTGGCGGCTGATGCACCAGTCGGAGCGCTCTTCGATCATCGCAATCATGCGATCCATGCCCCATTCGGGATGCCACATGATGTCTCGGCAGGCGGCTACGGCAGCTTCTTTCAGCTTCGCGACGGAGGCGAACCACTGTTCCGTAGAGCGGTAGATGATCGGATGCTTGCAGCGCCAGCAGTGCGGATACTGGTGAGTCATCGTCTCGGCGAAAATAAGGTCGCCGGATTCTTTGAGGTCATTTATTATGACTTCATTCGATTTATCATAGCGAAGTCCGGCGTATTTTCCGGCTTCGACAGTCTGATATCCCTTTTCGTCGACCGGAACGACCACACCGATTTCAGCTCTGCCCGATTCGTCGTATTTCTTGCATATATCGAAGTCGTCCGCGCCGAAGCCGGGGGCGGTATGAACGCAGCCGGTACCGGCGTCGAGGGTGACATGGTCGCCGTTTATGATAATGGAATCGCGGTCGAGGAAGGGATGATAAGCCGTGAGAAGCTCAAGCTCGGAGCCTTTGAAAACGGCGGCGGTTTCATAACTTCCGATGCCCGTCTTCTCGGCAAAGCCTTTGGCAAGGTCTTTAGCGACTATATATACTGTGCCGTCTTCAAGCTTAAGAAGCGAATAGTCAAGTTCCGCATTGAGGCAGATGGCAAGGTTGCCCGGGAGTGTCCAGGGCGTCGTCGTCCAGATGACGAAATACATTTTATCAAGATCGCCGTATTTGCCCAGAAGTCCCTTATCGTTATGAATCCTGAAGCGGACATAAACCGAGTTGCAGGGATCATCCGCATACTCGACTTCGGCTTCGGCAAGGGCGGTCTCGTCGGTCGGACACCAGTAAACGTTTTTGAAGCCTCGGTAGATAATACCCTCGCGGCACATTGCACCGAAGACTTTTATCTGAACCGCTTCAAATTCGGGGGTCATGGTTATATAAGGATTTTCCCAGTCGCCGATTACGCCGAGACGGCGGAAACTCGTCCGCTGCTTGTCGATAAAGTTTGCGGCGAAATCGCGGCATTTATCGCGGAATTCCGGAATGCTCATCTTGGCGCGGTCGATTTTATTGTTTTTAAGGATTGCCGATTCGATGGGAAGACCGTGACAGTCCCAGCCGGGTACATAGGGGGATCTGAAGCCGGTCATATTTTTGTAGCGGACAATGATGTCTTTGATGATCTTATTCATGGCGGTGCCGATATGGATATCTCCGTTGGCATACGGAGGTCCGTCATGAAGGATGAACGAGGGCTTGTCCGCGTTCTTTTCCATCAGCTTATGATACAGTTCTTCATCATTCCACTTTTTGAGCGTTGCCGGTTCGCGCTGCGGAAGGCTCGCTCGCATCGGGAATGAGGTCTTCGGCAGATTCAATGTCTGGGTATAGTCCTTTGCCATAAAAAATATCTTCCTCTCAAAAACGTTTTGCCCGGCTCAATTTTACGTTCCGGGCAGACGCATATTTAACTTTAAAATTCCGTGCTTCGGCCGATGCCGGCAAAGCCGGTTTTATTTTTCCGAAACATCGCCGTCTTCGCCGTTATCGCCGCTGTCTTCCGCTTTATGGGATATGCCGCCGAAACGGCGGTTGAGCTCCCCGATGACTCCGCCGGCGTCGTCTTCTTTGTCGTCATCGCTTGCGGGTTCCTTTAAGCTGTCCGGATCGATAATATCATCTTCCGAAAATTCATCTTCGGGAGCGGCGTCGGAATATATCTCGGCTGCATTTTCGGCAAAATCGTCGTCCGCCGACTCATCAATGAAATAAACCGACTCCGGTTCTTTCGTGACTTCCGGGTAGCTGACTTCATCGGCTTTCCTGAAATTATCACTCTCGCCGCTGCTGCGGTTTTCGTCAAGAAGGCGTTCTTTTTCCGCTTCTCTCTGCGCCGCTGCCGCGGCAAGCTCAGCCTTTACATTCTGAAGCACGCGGCGGACATAGCCTTCGTCGGCAGCCGCAGCTTCTTCTTCGGAAAGGTCAAGCTCGCCCAGATCATAGTCGGGGCTGATCTTTTCAAGGTAACCTATGTGTTCGGAGTATTCGCGATAAATTCGCGCTTTATAGGCGGAAATTACTTTTTTGAGCGAGGTGAGCTTCCGGCGCTCAACTCCGACTTCCACGCGGAATTCGGCTAAAATCTTCTCACAGCCGATCTTTGAGGCGCGGAGAAGCTCGTCGGCGCGGTCATTCGCGTCGTTTATTATTTTACTCGATGCGCGCTGAGCGTTGATCAGCGCCGAGCGTATCGATTCCTCGTCCTTTTTATAAGCCTCGACCTGAGCCTCCGCTTCGGCAAGCCTGCGTGAAAGTTCGTCGTTCTCGCGGTAAAGCTTGGTGTATTCGGCTATCACGAAATCTATATGCTCGTCGACCTCGGTCTGGCAATAGCCGCGCACGACCTTGGAAAACTGTTTGCTTTTCAGCTCATGAGGTTCAATCAAGGTATTTTGCCTCCGTTAAATTTTATATGAATGCTTCAATGTTAAACATATTTGTCGGCCGACACCCTTGCTCTGTCTTTTCTGGTGTCGGTAAACTGCTTTATGCGGCATTTTCCCCAGCCGCGCAAAGAAATGATGTCTCCGGGTCTGATTTCGAGATCCGGCTTCAAAGCGGCGATATGATTCACTTCGGCATCGCCCCTTATAACCGCTGCTTTTATCTTTTCCCGGCTTTGCTTTGTCAGCGCCGAAAGCACCGAATCGAGCCGCGGCGATGCACCGACGCCTTCGACCGGTTCATAAACCCGCCAGCCGTCAAAATCGGCGGGTACGGCGAAAGGTTTTATTATAACTTTTTCGCGTCCGACTGTCTTAAGAGGCATTTCGGAAGAAAGGAGGAAGTTTGCGATCTCCGGAGAAAGGAAAACCGCCGCTCCTTCATTTGATACGCATATATCGCCCACCCGGCTGCGGTCGATGCCGGTACCGATAAGAGCGCCGAGATAGTCGCGATGACCGATCCCGCGCCCCGTATCTCCGGGATGCGAGGTGATATATGCGTCCCGCTCCAAAAACAGCGGGATGATTGATTTTTCGTATTCCGATTTAAAAAAATCTTCGATTGCTTCGTCGGAAAAGCCTTCCGTCCAGTCGGGGAGCAGAAAGAGTTTCCTGCGCTCCGCCGTTTCATAACCGCCGAACAAACGAAACTTAAGCCCGCTTCCCGCGGCAAGCCCGACGGCGGCAGCGCCTTCCTGCGGCGTCAGAAAATCCGAAGCGGATGCTTCTCCTCCTACTGCTTTGTCCAGAATATCGCCTATACGCGATTCAAAGTATTCCATCGCTGTTTATATGTTTGAAAATGAAAGCAGCACTTGAACGAAACCGAGGATCATGAAGGTAAGCATAAAGGAGATATCCATGGGCAGGTTTCGCAGCGATTCCACCTTATCCACCAGCATTCGCACCGGGATAACGAAGGGCTCGGTGACCGCATAAAGAAAAGTATTCAGCTTGGAATCCTCATCGTTTATGATCCATGATGAAAGCGCCCTGGCAAACATCATGATAAGAATAACCCTGACAAGATAATATACGGTTTTTTTGATTATGTATATTACACCGATCATGTTAAGGTTATCTCCGGTAAATTTTATTGTTTGAACGGAAAATCGAGGCTTATCCGAAACGGCGTTCACTTCCGGCGGCAAAATTACCGCCGGAAGCTAAGTTAAACTCAATTATTTTCAGCCGAATAATCGGACAGCGCCGGGGGAGCGCAGCAGAGACGCCGATTTACATGGTGCTCTGGTTATAGGGATCGGGATTCACCTGCGGCTGGGTTGAAGTAGCGTCGTTTGTAACATTGACGTTATTCGGGGTAATTACAAAAGTGTTGTTGGAAACCTTGCGGAGATTTCCGCCTATAGAATAAGCGATTCCGGAAAGGAAGTCAATCATTCTGCGGGCGTTTTCCTTATTGGTTCCTTCGAGGTTAAGCACGACGGTGCGGTTGGCGAGAAGATGGTCGGCGATCTGCTGAACTTCTTCGTAACGCACGGGACGAACCACTTTTATCTCGGTGTTCGGTGAAAGAGTGACGCTGCTGTCATGCGGTTCGTGATACTGCGGGTTATACTGCTGGTCATATCCCTGATTATACATCTGCTGTCCCCGCCCCTGATTCTGGTTGTTTACCATGTTCAGATTGTCGTCATACTGACTGTCGTCGTATCCTTCGTCGTCGAGCTGGTCGTCGATGTAATCGTCGTCATCGCCGGCCGTCGGATTCAAAAGCCTTGAAAATGCTTCTTTGATTGCCATATTAGTTCCCTCCGGTTATATCCAATTTATAATCAGCAAATTTTACTGCTGCATTGATGTGATTCGGCGGCTTTATTATTGCTGCAATACGGGACGCTCGCCGAAAATCGCAGAGCCTATCCGTATTTCGGTGCTGCCGCACAGCACCGCCTCCTGGTAGCTAGAGCTCATGCCCATGCTTAACACCGGCTTATCTATGTTTCGGAGCCTTTTTGATACCGTTTCTTTGAAGATATCGAAGGCTCGTTCGAAGTATTCATTATAATCTTCCGGGCGCGAAAGCCGGGGTGCCATTGTCATAACTCCGTATGGAACAAGGTTTTCGAGCTTCACGAACTCATCCCAGAATTCTTCCCATTCATCCGGCTCGATCCCCTGCTTGCTTTCTTCGGAGCCGATATTGATCTCGGCAAGAACCGGCATTCTGATTTCATATTTCGCCGCCTGCCGGTCGATTTCCTTTGCCAGCCGCAGAGATGAGACCGATTCTATCATGTCAACTTTGTCGATTATATATTTAACCTTGTTGGTCTGCAGATTGCCGATGAAGTGAAGTTTGACTTTTTCGCGGTGAAGCCGGTCGTATTTGGACAGCAGTTCCTGCACTCTGTTCTCGCCGATATGCTTAAGCTCGCAGTTGTCTATAAGGTAATTGATGACTTCCGGGTCAACGGATTTTGTCGCCGCGAGTATTGTAGTTTCCCTGTCAGGCGCCAAAGCTTTTGCTTCGGAAATGACGGCTTTAAAGGCGCTGCACGCCCGGGCGCATTTTTCTTCAGTTAACGATTTTGCCATCGGTGAGATTTTTGCCTTTCACTATGACCCGGTCATAAAGACCCAGCTTATATTGATATTCGGCGTCCTGAGCCGGGTTCTGCTCGGCACAGATAACATAGCCGTTGATCTGCGCAAGTGCCTTTATCTCTCTGAAGTGCACCCTGTCTCCATCGAGCACATAAACTCCCTGAGCCGTCCTGCCCTCGGTTTCGCCGGAGGCGGAAGGGGTCACGCGGCGGCTGCCGTCTTCATTCTGCGAGATATTCACGATTCTTACCGCCGAAACCGGTACTTTATAGCCGGTATAAGAGGTTTCGACAATTTCCACCGTCTGCCGGCGGAGGAAGTTGAAGTCTTTCGGCAAGTCTCCGCCGCGGAAGATCAGCACGACTTCGTCGCTGTCGGTTTCGGTAACAATCCTGTACAGCGTCATTCTGACCTGCGTATCGTTGGAATAAGGGAAAACCACGGTGTATTTATAGCCGTCACGGAAGCTCATCAAAAGGTCACGGTCGGCTTTACAAGCGATATACCATACGTATTTGGTCATTATCTTGCCTATCGTCCAGCCCTGCTCCTGAAGATATGCGCCGCTTTCCGGTTCGGATTTCACCATTTCGTTGAATTCGCCGACGGTAAGAGTCGGAATCCGGTCGGCCGAGAAGATGTTTTCATAGCCGTCGAGCTCGGTATAGAAATATCCCGCATACGGCGAAAACACCGTTTCGTCGGCACCCGCCGAGCCGGCGTAAAGACCTTCCTCTCCCGCCTGCATCGCAGGCGTTGCGATTATCTCTTTTTCCCGCCTGAACTTCTCGATTTCGTCATTGTAATCGCCGCGCTTGCGCAGTATGATCTCCCGCCGGTTAAGGCTGATAAGCAGGTCGTTGCGGCGACGCACCGCATAGCCGATATCGCCGGAATCAAGATGAGCGTAAATATCGTTATAAAGTGCGTCAATAGAATCATCGAGAGCGGAAGTGTCCGTCATAAGCCGGTTTCCGCTTACATTGCTGCTTTCAAGAACGTTGATCTGTTTTTCGAGGGCAATGGTCTTTGACCGCTGTGTTTCGCTGCCGCCGACATAAATATCGGCGAGTTTGTCTCCGACCGCAATGACGTCGCCGTCGGATACGGCATAATTTATGCCCCCGCGGGCGGAAGATGCTACCGGCTCTTCGGTGCGCATGATGTATGCGTCGAAGCTGATCATCCGGTTTTCGGTGGTTACTGTCGCCGGGATGGTTTCTATCCCGGTGTCGAAAGCGCCGACCGCGGCGAGGATGATGTATATTATAAGTGCGATCGAAAGCAGCGCCGTCGTTATATATATCCCGGCGCTGCGCAGAAACGCCGAGTCGAATCTGTTTTTCTTTGCGGGCATTTGGTTTCAGCCTTGTTCTGCCGTTATTTCGGAACTTTTTTGCCGGTCATTGCCCGGACAGCCTTCCGAACCCTATATTTAATATATTATACCACATATTTAATATATTATACCACAAATATGGCTGTCTGTCAGTACTTTCTTATGCATTAACAAAAAATTTAAATATAAAATCACAACTCAAATATCAGTTTTGCCGGATCGGCTATCTTCCGGCGAGAAAAGCCATGACAATCTCCGCCGCATGTTCGGCAAGCCCCGGACTGCCGGCTTCCAGCCAGACTGCGTCAGGGTCGCGGCGGAACCAGGTGAGCTGGCGCTTCGCATAGCGTCTTGTCGCCTGTTTGACGGCATCTTTTGCGTTTTCCGGCGGTTCTCCGCTTTCGATTCGGGAAAACAGCTCTTTATAGCCGATCGCCTGACGCGCCGTTGCGGAAAGCTCGCGCTTATAAAGCGATTTGGCTTCCTCCGCAAGCCCCTCTTCGAACATTCTCTCGACTCTTGCGTCAATTCTGTCGTAAAGTGTCTGCCTGTCTTTATAATCAAGCCCCAGTTTGACCGCAGCGTACTTCGGCGGAAGTTTTTTTGAACGGGCATCCCATTCGGTTTTGGTTATTCCGGTCTGAAAATAAAGCTCGAGGGCGCGTATTATCCTGCGGCGGTTTTTCAGGTCGACGGTTTCGGCGGAAAGCGGATCGTAATTTCGCAGCTGCGATATCAGCTCTTCGTCGGAAAAGCTGTCAAGCGTCCTTCGCAGAACCGGGTCGGTCTTCTGTTCCGGATATCTGTCGGGAGATATAACCGAGTCGAGATAAAGGCCGGTGCCGCCGCAGAATATCGGGATCCTTCCCCTCGATATAACCGCATCCGCCGCTTCTGCCGCCATCGCCGCATAATCGGAGCAGGAGAAGGAAGCTTCCGGTTCGATTATATCTATCATGTGGTGTGTTATGCGTTTTCTCGACCTCGGCGGAAGCTTTGCGGTGCCGATATCCATGTCTTTGTATATCTGCATCGAATCGCAGGAGATGATCTCGCCGTCGAAACGGCGCGCGAGTTCAATGGCAAGCTCCGATTTGCCCGTCGCCGTCGGTCCCGTCACTGCAATGACCTTGGGAATATCGGTCATGACTCCGCCTCCTCCGATTTGTATACTCTTTATATTATATCATATTTTTTGTAAACATTTCAAGCGAATCGGAAGATGTTTTCACATATATGTATAAACTTATTGTATTTTTTCGCAAAAAGTGATATAATAAAGACGTAAATAAATCAAAATCAAGGGAGTTATATAATGCAGATCAAATTTTGTCACGCAGATGCCGATTTTAAGCTGATTGCCGGCGCCGCCGTCTCGCCGGATGCGCGGTTTGTAAAGGGAGCCGAAAAGCCGCTTCGGCTGTTTGCGCTCAAAAACGACACCGCCGCTTTCAGTCTGGTCATTCAGTCAGACCGCGACTGCGTTTTGAATGTCGGAAATGAGCCGTTTTTCTCGCAGCTCGACCAAAAGCCGCATATCAGAATTGCCGTGTGCTCCGAGCTGCCGCATTCTTTGAACATTGTCGATTTGCACGAATGCGAGAACGGACTTCGCTATGCAGACGCCCTCCTTCCCCGCCCGACTTTGGAAATTGCCGCGGGGGAGACACGGCAGGTATATGTTGAATTCGCCCCGCCCAAAGGCTGCGAAGCAGGCGGATATAAATTCAAAATAAATATCTTCACCCACGAAATGTTCGGTGACGAGGCGCTTGCTGGCGGACTTGAGGGAGAAATCGAAATCGCCGACTTTACCCTCCATGACCCGAAAGACAACAAGTTCCATCTCGACCTCTGGCAGCACCCGTCAAACCTTGCCCGCAAGGCGGAGGCGCCGCTCTGGAGCGACAGGCATTTCGAAGTTATCGAAAGATATCTCGAATCGCTCGGAGAGTTCGGCCAGAAAGCGGTGACGATAATCGCGTCCGACACCCCGTGGGCGGGACAGAGCTGCGGGCTTGCGCGAAACTCAAAGGCGAATATGTTCGAATACTCGATCATTCCCGTTAAAAAGACCGCCGGCGGTGAGCTTGTCTGCGATTACAGCCATATGCAGAGATATATCGACATCGCCGCCAAATATCACATTGACCGCGAGATCAGCATTTACGGACTCTGCGGCATCTGGAACAATCCCGAAACCGGCTTCGGCAGGCCGGCGGAGGACTATCCGGACTCGGTAAGAATAAGATATCTTGACGAAGCGGACGGATGCTGCAAGTATCTTAAAAAGGCTTCGGATATCGAAGCTTACATCGTCTCTCTGCGGGATTATTTCGTGAAAACCGGGCAGATAGACAAAGTTCGCATCGCGGCGGACGAGCCTGCCGACATCGCCCTTTATCGCAGTATCCTCGGACGGATAGAGAAGGTTGCTCCCGAATTCAAATTCAAAGCCGCTATCAATCACAGCGAATTTATAGGCGAGTTCGGCAACGAAGTATACGATTTTGTCCCCTCACTCGGGTCGATGACGGCCGAGATCAAGGCGCTGAAGGAATATCAGCGGACCATGCCCGGAAAGCGATTCTTATATTACATCTGCTGCGGCCCGGACTTCCCGAACACCTTTATAACATCCCCGCTCCACGAAAGCTATTATCTCGGTGTGCTTGCCTCCGCCTGCGGCTTTGACGGCCTGCTTCGCTGGGCTTACAATATCTGGCCGGATGAACCCCGCCGCGACTGTCGGTATGAATTCTGGCGCACCGGAGACACTCATTTCGTTTATCCCGCCTGTGACGGCAGCCCGATACTCACCCTGCGCTGGAAAGCCCTGAAACGCGGAATCACTCTCTACGAGCTGCTTGAAAAGCTGAAAGAGAAAAATCCGGCCGATGCCGAAAAGGCGATGGCAATGGTAATGAAAATAACCGACATCGAAC
>JAAZGC010000189.1 GCA_012511425.1 Clostridiales bacterium
AAGAAAAGGCCATTGCCGAGGCGCTTGAGTCCTCGGAAGAAACTGAAACGGCGGCGGAAACCGAAACGGCCGCCGAAACGGAAGCCGTTTCGGATTCGGGAGAGGAGAAGGCCTGGTTCTCTCTCGAGGATCTTCTGACGAAATTCATGAACAGCATGATGATAATCCACAACCGCGACCGGATCCCCGAGATGGTCGGTTCCTGGTTTGAAACAAATGAAGACGCCGCTGCCGAAACAACCGCCGCCGAGACCGCCGAAGCGGAGCTGCCTCCGCTGCCAGTCTACACCCACGACGAAGGGATAGTCGACGGCACCGGGATACTCACCGATTCCTACTACAAAGGCTATATTACCTGGGAAGCTTATTACGACGGCTGGACGAATACCCAGAACTATACCGAATACCCCGGCGAATGGGACTCATTCGTATGGCTCGTAGAACAGTTCCAGAAAGAGGGGATCGAGGTCATATTTATCCAGGTTCCCGAATACCTCCCGGGACGGCGTGTTCCCGGCAAGCGCGATATCGAAGCAAACGAACGGCTTGAAGACTTCGCCTGGGAACACGACATTCCGTTTATAAACTATAACGCCGAAGAAAGCGATCTCAACTCAAACGTTGATTATTTCAGCGACTGGGGACACATGAACGAAGTCGGTTCGACCAACTTCTCGAAAGTACTGATAAAAGACCTCGAAAAAGTCTTTAAAAATTAAGCCAAATAAAAAAACAGACCGGATCATAAATTACGCAACTTCGCAGGGAGCACCGTCATGCCGGAAAAATACAGCTGCAACATAAAAGACCTTATAAAGGAATTCTCTCTCGAACCGCTTTATATGCCGCCCGGAGAGTGCATTATCAGCTCGATGGACTTAAACCGCCCCGGACTTGCCCTGACCGGTTTTACCGGGCATTTCGACAACAAGCGCGTTCAGATATTCGGCAGGAGCGAACACCAGTATCTCGAGGAACTGCAGCCGGATGTGCGCATCGCTCATATCGAACATTTCATGGCGCTGAAGCCGCCTGCCCTGATATATTCAACTTCGATCGTGCCGAGCGCCGGGCTTATCGAATGCGCAAAGAAATATCATATACCGGTGCTCAGATCGGCTGACGATACCTCCGATCTTTTCGCGATGGTGCTCTCCTTCCTGCATGTCCGGCTGGCGCCGCGGATAACCCGCCACGGCGTCTTCGTCGAAGTTTACGGCGAGGGTATTCTCATTTTGGGAGACAGCGGCATCGGCAAGAGCGAAACGGCGATCGAGCTTGTCAAAAGAGGCCACCGGCTGATCGCCGACGACGCAGTCGAGTTAAAGAAGGTTTCGGCAAAAACCATTGTCGGTTCGGCTCCCGATTTAATAAAATATTATGTCGAGCTGCGCGGCATCGGCATCATCGATGTCCGGCGGATATTCGGCGTCGGCGCAGTCAAGGACACCGAAAAGGTCGACATGATAATCACTCTCGAGCCGTGGGTTCAGGGAAAGATGTACGACCGCATCGGCGGGGAATCGGAATATATCGAAATCATGGGGATAAAAATCCCGATGACGACTATACCGGTAAAGCCGGGCCGCAACCTGGCCGTGATTCTCGAAATTGCCGCGATGAACAACCGTCAGCGGCGGATGGGCTACAACACTGCCGAGGAATTCAACAAAAAGCTGATAGAAAGCATGGAAGCGCAAAGCGCGGAGACTTTATGAATAATTTTCCTCCCGGGGTTCCGGGAGGAGTTATTTTTTGGCATAATATACTGATATTTTTTGTGCATGTATCCAATCTTGGGAATTTTTCATAAAGATATTGACAACTCATTCCGGTTGGAATATAATTAAATTGTCTTAAGACAGCAGCGCGAAGTTAAAAAATAACATAACCTGCCGCTTAAAACACGGTTTCTCTATGAATCATTTTATTCGTTTATTGAGTTGAGGTAATTTTATGAAACCGAAAATGCGCATACTCAGCTTCCTTTTAATCGCGGTGCTCCTGACTTCGATGATTCCCGGCGCCGTTTTTGCCGACGAAGGCAGTTTTGACAACTTCAAGGCTTCCAAAATCTGGAACAACGACGTTTTCGGGGACGTTGCGTCTTCCGATTGGTTCTTTGAAAACGTAAAGACGGTCTTCAAGCTCGGGCTAATGGTCGGAAAGAGCCAGGGCAGATTCGATCCGGAAGGCGGCGTTACCGTTGCCGAGAGCATAACGATCGCCGGTCGGTTGAGCTGAATTCCGCCGGAAAGCCCGAAGCCGCCGGAAAACGCCCGGGTACCAAAAGTATTTTATATGGACCTTGAGGGCAATATAGTTAAAACCTTTGATTCAAATCCCAAATCGTATACGATTAAGGATTCCGAAGGAAATTATACCGTTCCCGCCGAACGCTCGATCGTTTATGCATCCGCTCAGGAAGACGGATTCCGGATAATTGCGGAAGGCTACCGCTTATAAGCCGACACATATATTACGACTGTCTACACCGGGATTAAATTAATCAACGAGAAAGGCGAATGTATAATCGGACCGCTCGACGCCACACCTTATTACTGGTATTACACAGGAAGATATCTTTCCGACGGCATCCTGCTTGTATTCGACAATAATTTGCGTAAATCAGGCTTTACAACACTTCCGGAAAGCTGATCGTCCCCTTCTCTTTCGACGACATTACAAGATCGTCTTTAAGCAGGTTTATTTATGCCGAAAAGGACGGTGTCAGCTATATTTTTGATTCGACCGGTAAAATGTATGATATACCGATTCCCGAATCATTCGGCGAAGGCAAGATTAAAGATTATGGCTTATCCGGAGACATAATCTGGCTGAGCGTCGGCAAATCCAACGAGCACACCTGTCTTATCGCATACAACAAAGCGACGGACAGCTTTGAAATCGTCGACGGCTCCGTCGATGTCGGCATAGTAAGCAGCATATACGAAGGTTACGCGGCTTATGCTGATTCTAAAGGCAAAATCGGCATAATGAAGATAACGATAGGGTGAAAACAGTTAAACTATAACAGTCAATATAAAATCACGGCGGCGGACTTGTTTAAAGTCCACCGCCTTTTTTGTTAATATAGGTTTAAAATATCCCTATCTCGGCGTATGTGATTTCCGCTTCTCCGCCGGCTTTGAACTCAACGCGGTATCTGTCGGCGGGTTTTACCGGCGATTTGTAATAAACTGTGCCTTCGGGACCGTATTTGATAATTCGCTCCGGCTCGGCGGAGGAATATTCGGTTTTTTCAAATGCGGCGGCGGCTCCGTTTACGCTGACGGCGACGCTTTCGGGAGAACCGGCTGTAAATCCTATGATCAGCTCGGCAGAGGCGTTTTCTCTTGATTTACCGATGTCGATATCGAGGGCGGCGCTCTGCCCAGACTTAAGATTTATCGGCAGAGGCTTGCGGCGGCTGTGACCTCTCGGGGCGATATCCTGGAAAGTGACCACATGGCGGTATGGCAGTTTCATCGCCGTTTCAAGACTGCCTGCGGTCTTGTTGACCTCGTCCATAGCTGCGGAAACCGAATCGGGATTTATGAAATAATTGAAAAGATACATCGAATCAGCTCCGCGGGAGAGGTATCTCACGGCGTATCCTCTTGCGACGGCGGGGGTGCAATACGTCTCGTCAGACGTGAGGCAGCAGAGTATCTCAATTCCGGCGGCAAGCTCGACTCCCTTTATTTTGGCTTTCCATTCTTCCGACGGCATATCGCTGTCGGAAGTTTCCCAGCGCGGGGTGAAGCAAACAAGGTCGACAAGTCCATCTTTTGCCCAATTCACAATGTCAAAGCCGTATATCAGATTCTGGGCGATATCCGGCATCAGCCGGACGCCGAGGCGGATTTTGTGTCCCAACTGCTTCCCTCTTTCTTCGGTCATTTCTCTGACGGCGCGGACGAAGTCAGTCATGATTTCAACCCTGTCGGTGCAGTTTTCGATGTCAAAGCAGGTGATTTCCCGCTGGAAATCAAGTTCAAGTCCGTCGGGGTCGTAGCGCCAAAGCTGTTCCTTTATGTAGTCGAGCATCTTCTTGCGCACTTCGGGGACGGAATAGTCGAAGCAATAGCGGAAGTAGCCGTATTTATCGCCGATTACCCAGCCTTTTTCCCGGGCTTCGTAAAAGAAATCCGAACGCAGAAAGCTTGCCTGCTCATCGGGTTCGTGGCAGTCGTTCATGCGGATGGTCAGCCAGCCGGAAAGTCCGATCTGACGCAGGCGGCGGAGCCAGACTTCATAGGGGTCTATCGAATATTCGGAGTTTAGCTTATAGATGCCTTTGTATAGGTCTTTGTAGTCGACTTCTGCGCCGTTTTCGTTCTCCTGCTCGTATTTGTCGGCGTAATCGCTCCAGATTTCGCTTTTTGCCGCCGAATACTGGCAGAAGATATTTAAGAGAACATCGGTGATGAGTGTGTCTTTGTAGATTTCGACGAAGGGATACAGCAGCTCCTCGCCGACGTTTTCTTCTTCGGAGACGCGGTTAAGAAACGGCGTTACGACCGAATTGATGTCGATGTTGGTGTAAAATCTGTTTTTCATTGTTTTTCCTCCGATTTTTAACTGCCCGAACGGCTTTTGATCATTATAGCATATTAAAACAGTTCTGTAAACATCTTATGTAAATTTTAACACATCGCATAATTTACAAATATCGGTTGAAGTTTTTCTTCAAATGAGTACAATAATTACACAGGCATTAAATTATACTTGATTTATTTTGGTAGATTTTATGAAAAACAGAAAAACATTTCCCCGCCTTGCCGTTCTGATTCTTGCCCTGGCGCTGACTTTTTCGCTTTTCGCCTGCGGCGGCGAATCGAAAGAGGACGCCGAAACTTCGACCTCGTCGACGGTCGCCCTGCCGGATGAAGACAGCAAATCGAAGATATCCGACGGAACTTTCAACTATTCCCTTTACAAAACTTTTGCAGAAGTGTCCGAATATATCGGCAACGACACCGTCGTTATAATCCCGCCGTCTGTCGAGGG
>JAAZGC010000190.1 GCA_012511425.1 Clostridiales bacterium
GTCGTATCCGCGGCGCCGCCCTCTTTGCCGCCGCAGGCGGATACTGAAAATGTACCGATAATCAAAATGACAAGCAACAAAACAGAGATAAGTCTTTTGTGCATAATATACCTCCCTTTGAACCTCATCGGCGATTTGCCGTTATGGGTTTATAAGATAATTGTATCACAGGATAAACAAAGTGTCAATGATATTAAACAACGTTTTTAACTTTTTTTATCAGTCTCATTAAGTTATAATCCGGGACATTTTAATTTAATTCAATTAAACTCATATACCGGTAATTTCTTAATAAGATTTTATCAAATTTGAAGCCGGCTATTGAATAATGCGTAATTTAATGCTATAATAAGTTCGTGATTACTTAAATCCCACCAATGGAGGTCATATTGTGTTTACGCTTAAAAACGATTTTCTGAGATACAGCTTCGACGAGAGGGGGCTGGTTTGCGAATATACCGACGTCTCGACGGGCATCTCTTATCTTGCGCCGGATTCATATGCATTTTACCTTGATACATTCGGCGGCGAGAAGGTAACTCCGAGTTCGGTTTCGGTCTGCGGCAGCATTATAACCGTCCGCTTTGCAAAACCGGAGGTTGAATTCAGGATTGTTTATCTTGAAAAGGAAAAATATATAAAATTTACCATAATTGACCAAAACCCGAAGGATGTTAAATACGGCTGCTTCGTCTTCGCCGCCGTCAATACCACCGACAAAGACGGTAAAGCGCCGTTCAGCAGCTCCGCACGGACGCTTTGCCTTAAATGCAATATGCTCGAGCTGCCGGGGCGCTGCGAAAGGGCAGGCTCCGTTGCTTACTCAAAGCTTGGCGCGGTCGGCGTTTCGTCGGCTTTGATCGGCGTTCCGAGAGATATGCTGGTTGAAGCGCTCGATTCGGCTGTCGAGTTCCTTACCATTGACGATATCCCTATGACAGCCTTCGGCGGACAGCACGGCGCAGACGTTCCGGCTGCGCACGAAGATTACGTTATAGCCAGCCGCATCGACGGGATCGACAGCGATGAATGGCTGAAACCGCTGAAACGGGTGAATATCCGCCAGGTCGACTTTCATCAGGGCGGAATGTACCGTCAGTCGGACTATGTCTTCCTGCCGGAGCTTTTCCCGGGCGGGGCGGCCGATTTCAAAAGAAAAGTCGCCGACACCCTGCACCGCCACGGCATGCGCGCCGGACTTCACTCTTACAGCGGGATGGTTGACTTAAACTCCCGGTACGTAACGCCGATACCGTCAAAGGATTTATACGCGCTGGCGGAATACACCCTCGCCCGGGACCTCGGCGAAAGTGACGATACCCTTTATATCGAAGGAAGCACCGATTCCGTCGCGATGACTCAGGAGCCTCACGCTTATTCGAACACGACCTGTCTTCTTATAGATGAAGAGATAGTCATATTCAAAACAAAGGGAGAAGGCGGTGCGCTCGGGTCTCTGCAGCGCGGAGCGCTCGGCACAAGAGCGGCGGCGCACCAAAAGGGCACTTCGGCGCGGCATCTGCGCAATATGTACGGCTATTTCCAGTCGATACCGGGAAGCCCGCTTTTCTATAAACTGGCGCAGAATAAAGCAATCGCTTTTAACGAGGGCGGCTTTGACATGATGTATTTCGACGGCCTTGAGTGCATCGGAAGCTGCTGCCCGGGAAATGAAAAAACCGAGGGACTCGGCTGGTATTACGAAGCGCTGTTCGTCCGCGAAGTGCTGCGCGGCTGCAAAAAGACGCCGGTGGTCGAGTATTCGACATTCCATCCGCAGCTCTGGGCATCACGCTCCCGCGCCGGAGCTTATGATATGCCTTATGCCGGCTACAAGCAATTCCACGATATCCACTGCCGCGACAACGAAAGCAGTTCGCACCGGCGGCTGCTGCCGTCGCAGCTCGGATGGCTTTCTATCTGGCCTACCCTGGGCAATCCTCCGGTTTACGACAACTGGATGGACAAGATCGAATTCGACGATGATATAGATTATCTTGGCTGCAAGTCGATCGGCTTTGATTCGGGACTTTCATATTCGACGCCGAGCGCCTCCGATTACGAAAAATCGCCGGGGCTCTGCCGGAAAGCGGACAAGCTGGCCGTCTATTCAAAGCTTCGAGAGCAGAAATACTTCTCCGATGAGATTCGAGAAAAGCTCAAGGAATACAAAACCGGCTTCCGGCTGATTGAAAAGGACGGAAAATACTGCTTCGAGCGGCTCGAGCGGCTTTATATGCGTCCGTATTCCTTCAAGGACGGCGAAAATGCGGGAACGGTTTTTAATCCGTTTGAAGCTCAGCAGCCGACCGTCCGCATTGTCGGCGAATGCACCGAAGACGCATCAGCCGAGCCGATTACGATAATTGAATTCGATCGCGAACGCCAGGCTGTAGAGCAGCAGCTTCTCCATCAATATCCGGCCGACAAACCGCTTGACATCGGCGGGAAAGAGGCTTTGGGACTATGGGTAAAAGGCAGCGGAAAAGACGAATACATGAATGTCCGCCTTGAGGGGCAGCACCCTTGGGGTTCGGGATTCGGCGACAATGTAATACACTTGGGCTTTGAGGGCTGGAGATATTTCAACCTATGCGAATGCGACAACGGCGACTATGCCGGCGTGGCGTTTGAAAACGATATCTTCGACATCGACAGCAAGGATTATCTCTGGCAGAGGCTGCGCGAAGACTTCAAATACAGCGGAATTGCGAGAATAAGGATACTCTTTACTTCGGGCGGAGAGGGAGTTTATCTCGGAGCGCTTACCGCGCGGCCGTTCAAGCCGTCTCCGATTAAAGTCAATTCATTGAGTGCAAACGGCACCGCGCTCAGATTTGACGTTGACCTTACTCCCGGTCGCTACATCGAATACAACCCGAATACCGGCAAAGCGGCGATATTCGACCGCCTCGGAAATTCAGAGCCGATCGGTGTCGAAGGAACGCTTACGCTTCAAAGCGGCGAAAATGAGGTCGCCGTTAACGGCGAATCCGACGGAACGAGGCGGGTTAAGGTGCATCTGCTTGTTGCGGGGGAGATAATTTCCGACTGAATTTCAGATTCACCCGGCGGGAAATACGGGATTGAGGTGACAGGCAATGAAACTGAAGCTTAACGACGTGACAAAATCCTACGGCTCGAATCTTGCGCTTTCCGGTTTTACGGCGATATTTACGCCGGGAATCTGGCCGCTGCTCGGTCCGAACGGCTCCGGCAAGTCGACTCTGATGAATATAATCACCGATAACCTCAAAGCCGACAGGGGAGAGATTACCTATGTCCCGGACAGCGGCGAAGAGGAAAACGCACTGAAAATGGGTGTCCGGTTCCGCGAAAAGCTGGGTTTCATGCCGCAGTATCTCGGACTTTATCCGAATTTCACCGTCGAGCGGTTCATGTGGTACATGGCGGCGCTGAAAGACGTAAAAAAAGACGAGGCAAAGAAACAGATTCCGGAAATCCTCGCCGCCGTCGAGCTTTACGATGTTCTTCGCCGCCGCATCGGCGCACTTTCCGGCGGTATGAAGCAGCGGCTGGCGATCCGAAATTATATCTCAAAAATCTCTTTCAATAAGATCGTAATCATAGCGACACACGTTGTTTCGGATATCGAGTTTATCGCTCACGGCATTATCTTGCTGAAAAAGGGTGTTATCGCCGACAACGCCCCGCCGCAGGAGCTGATAAAGAAGATATCGGGACAGGTCTGGAACATCACCTGCGATGAAAGTGAAGTTCAGGCGATGCAGCAAAAATACCGTGTTACCAATATCTCCTGCGACGATGTGCCCGGAAAGGCTGTCTTGCGCGTGCTATCCGCCGAACGGCCGGAAACTGCCGGTGCAGCTCCGGTTGCCCCCGGTCTTGAAGACTACTATTTATCGGTTTTCGGCGAGGGAGCCGAACAGTAATAATCGCAATAAAATAAACAAGCAGCAGGTGCTGAATCAGCCTGCTGCTTATCTTTTTCAGTTTTCGTTGAACTGGGTTATAATTTTAGTGTAATATTTATCGATCGAGCTCTTCTTCTTTTCGACGGAGGAGATTATCGCGTCGGGCTTTTTGGTTATTGCGTTGAGGTTAATAACCCAGCCGCTTCCCGTATCGTAAAGGTAACCGAAATCAATTACGCGGGAATCAAGAATGCTGCGAAGCATTTTGATAGATTCCTCGTCGCGGGTTCCCTTCTGCTCGAGGGCGACGTTCATATATGTCGGGACGAATTCGTTGTAGCTGAACGCGCTCATTATCTCGACAACCGCACCTATAAGCTCGGTGTTGACGGCATTCGACGGAACCGTCAGTATATCCGCGCCGCCGTCGACAAGCGTGTAGTATTCCGACTGCGCCTCGTCATATTTCGGCAGCGGGAGCACGCCGTAATCGTCTTCGAATTTGCGCAGTTCTTCTCTTATAAGCAA
>JAAZGC010000191.1 GCA_012511425.1 Clostridiales bacterium
AAAACATCAGCGGCAATCTTCTGATATACGAGATTAACTGGAGAGACAGCGAAGACCGCCCCGGAATGAACGCCGCTGTCGGCGCCGACGGCGTCGTATATTCATGGCAGCTGCTCCGCGATTTTCCGTATGAAAGCACCGTTATCCCGGATATCACGATGAAAGAGGCAGCTGAAAAATCTCTTGCCGAGATCAACCGCCTCTACCCGGAGATTTCTTCACAATTCTCGATTGAAAACTCATCGGCATCATACAGCCGCGGCGGGTATTTCACTATAAGCTTCAGCCGCGTTTTCGACGGCCTTAAGGTTGATTCCGAATCGATCAGCGTATCCGTCGATTCAAAGGGCGAAGTATTCGGAGTTTTCAACGGCGCGACACAGGCGCTTAAATTCCCTGACAACCGAAATTTCATAAGCGATAAGGAAGTATCGGATGCCGTCAAAAAGCACCTTCCGATGGAGCTCGGATATCTGATATACACGCCCTCCGGCTCCGAATATTCGAAGATAGGCCTCTTCTACACCCCCAACAAGGATTACAGGAATATCCTTATCGATCTCACCGACGGCTCTGCGGCTAAATACAAATACGATTACAGCAGCCGTTATTTGAACGGAACGTTTGCAGAGGATTCCGCCGTGCCGGCGCCCATGGCAGAAGCCGGCGGCGGACTTACCGAAGCCGAGCAGGAATCGGTCGAACTTCTCGACACCTTCATCAAAGCGAACGAAGCCGCGAAAACCGTCCTCGAAAACGAAAAGCTTTCCGTTATCGACGGCATGAAGCTTTCATCGAGCCGGCTGAGCAAGCAGAACTCGATATTTGACGACAGCTTTATTTATATCTGGGATCTTACATTTAAAAGCGGCGACAATTACGCCTATGCAACCGTCGACGCCGAAAGCGGTAGACTGCTCAATTACGGCGGTCACGGCACGATCTACGGTCCTGCGGAGAATTTCAGGTATACAAAGGACGAGTGCTTTAAGATCGGCCGCGAATTTGCGGAAGATTACTTCAAAGATATAATCTCCGAATACAAAGAAAACGAATACGCAGACTATGATTATACATATGTCTCCGACTACAGCGTCAGCTATACCCGCTATGTAAACGGACTTGAATTCACCTACGACTATATCGATATTTCGGTCTCGCCGGAAACCGGCAAAATTTCCGGATTCAGCTCCAACTATTCGAAAGCGGAATTCCCGGTTCCCAAAAAGGCCGTCTCACCCGACACCGCCGCAGATACATATCTGAAGAATGTCGGCATCGACCGCAAATGGGTACTGTTCTTCACTGATTCAAAAGATGAGTATATTCTCTCCGCATCCAACACCGCGGGCAGGGAAGTGAAAGCAATGGCGGTGACCATGCTGAGCAGATATATCTATATCGACGCCATAAAGAACAAGCCGGCCGATATTTATTCTTACTACAATTATTATAACGATGAGCAGGCTGTTCAGTATTACGAATTCTCCGATGTTGCGGGCACGAAATATGAAAAGCAGATCAACCGCCTTGCCAATATGGAAGTGATCCGCTTTGCGAACAAATTCAATCCCGACGCAGCAATAACCGAAGCCGATCTCAGGGATATGACAGGCTTTGCCGGCAGAGGATACTACTACCCCGCAAGCGAAACCGACAGCGAACTGCGCGAAAAGCTCAGCCGAACCGAAGCCATAAAGTGCATCATCGAAGCTTTAGGCTGGAGCGAAGTCGCCTCTCACAGCGAAATCTTCACCCTCGATAAGAGCTTGCTTACAAATGTCTCGGAAGCCGATATCGGTTATATCGCAATAGCAAAGGCGTTCGGCCTGCTCGAAATATACGGCGGCAGCTTCGACGGCGCAAGGACGATTACACGCGGCGAAGCGGCGGGAATAGTCTCGGCATATATCGACTATCTTGCAAACAAAAACTGAATAACGTTAGTAAAACGCGCTCCCTCTTTCGGGGGCGCGTTTTTTGTCTTGACAGCCGCCGAAATATAGGTTATAATGTAAAAAATGCGGGGAGGCATCAATGAATACCGAAAAACAGAAGCTGAGCATACTTTTCCCCTATCCCGACTCATCGGCGGATCGGATTGTATCGGACGGCGAAACACCGAAACTGACATATGATCTTTCTGTCGACCGGATGTTTGAATATATAGTGCCGGACATAGGCTCCCGGAGCTATTTTCTGTCGGCGCTTGCGGCGCTGCCGCAGAATCGCGGGAACGTGCTGTCGCGCCAGCAGACGCTTAAAGATTTTTATGAGCTGCCGACCCTGTTCGACCGCTTCGGCTCTCTCTTCGGCCGCTGGGCGGCGCTGAGGCGCGAATGGAACGACGCCCGCTCTAAAACCGCCGGTTCCGCAGTCCGCTCGACTTCCGGACTTGCAAATGCCTCGTCCGAGTATTACCGCTCCTGCTACCGCCTTCAGGTAGCGGCGCAGTATACGAGGAAGATAATCGCATTTATCAGAGGCATCTCGGCGGAACTGACCGCCGCAGAACTCCGCTCCGAAGCTCTTATAGCGCTCAGAGAGGAAGCGAAACGGATATGTCATGATCCGGCGCTTGCAAGCCTTGACTCGATCTGCGCAAGATACGACTCCTTCGCCGCGTCAAACGCCGCCTTTGATATCTCTCCGACTTTCGACGATTATCTTTCGATTACCGACGTCCGCGCCCGTCTCTCGACCGATCTTTATTCGGGTGAGGAATCGCAGAAAAAGCCGGGACTGCTGTCGCGGCTGATGAAGCGGGGAAAAGAGGAAAAGCCGGATGAAGGGGTATACCGCCCGGTTCAAAGCGTCGACATCGGCGAAGACGCCAGCAATCTGCTCCTGCTTCTGAACGAATCAGTCTCCGATCTCTCCGCGCTGATGAGTTCCGCCGCTTCGGCGCTCTACGGCGTTTTCGAGCGGATACCGGAAGAATGCGCTTTTTACCGTGCTGCCCTGCGATATATCGCATTCATGGAAGAAAAAGAAGTCGGGCTTATCTATCCCGAAATAGGAAGTGAATGCAGCCGGATAATCGATATAAAGGCACTGAAAGACGGTCTTCTGACCGCTGCTTCGGCGCACCGCGCCGCTTCGGACGTCATACCCAACGATGTTTTCCTCGAAGACGGCGGGCTTATCGTCGTCGGAGACAACAACACCGGAAAAACGGTATATCTGCGCTCGATAGGAATCGCCCTGATGCTCGGACAGTCAGGTGTGCCGATCCCGGCGGAAAGAGCATTGATATCAATTCGCAGCTCGGTTCTCACCCATTTCGCATCCGCCGAAAAAGATTTCCTCGACGGCGACGTTTCCGGCAGATTTGAAAGCGAAGTAAAGCTTGTGGCCGATATCAACCGCGAAATGGACGGCGGCAGCCTGATTCTGCTGAATGAAACCTTCCAGACCACCGCCTACGCCGAAGGCGCCGCGGGACTATGGCCGATTCTCTGCCATTGGTCGAAAAAAGGCGGAATCTGGGTGCTTGCCACCCATTTGAGGGAGCTTCTGCCTCTCATCGGCTCCGAAGCCGGAGTTGAAGTGACCGTTGCAAGAACACAGCCGGGATATAAGATCGAAAGGGAAAAATAACCATTCGGCAAAAAACGCACCTCGCCGCATAACAATACCGCCCGCGGGAATACCGGGGCGGTGAATTTATTCATTTTCCGGTTTGTCCGGAGAGTTTTTCACAAGCTGATAGAAATTGCGGCTGCCATCTTTTTTGATCGCTTCGCGTGCGGCGGCTTCGGCTTCGGAAAGCTTCTCGCCGCGCTTTTTGGGAGCGGCCTTCATGCTTTCCGGCTTGGGGATACGTTTCGCGGCTTTGGCATAAACCAGCATATTAACCGCCGCGTTTGCCGCATGGTATTTCAGCGATGCAAACTTCGCGAAATCTTTTATTGTAAAGTAATCCAAAGTCTTGATTTCATCCGGGATAAGCGCGTCCCAGCCGACCGAATATCCGACTTCGTATTCTTCGCCGATGGCAGTCGGAATCCTTTCGGTTCTTGTAAAGGTCTTTACTTTGCCGTTCCATTTGTCCCGCGGCACCCGATATTCATCGACATCGACCATAACCACCCTGAATTTTAGGTTAGGCTCGGCAAGGAAGGGAATGATGTGAGTAAGCTCGGAGTAGATCTCATAAGGGGAGCCGGTTTTCGGCGATTTCCGCCTCGGACCGGCGGCGCCGGTCAACGGGTCTATCGTAAGTATCATCTTGTGCCGGGCAACCGGATAAACGACGGTAACTTTTTTTGTCGGACAGAATCTGGACAGCTTCGGTTTGAGTTTAATGAAGTTGCTTGTCTGGATTTCGATGATATCGTCTCCGCGCATTATATCCGCGACACACCCCCGGTATTTGATTTCACGGAAGGCGGCGTCAGGTTCGTAATAGTTCTTCAGTGCCGCGTGCAGCGTTTTCTCTCCGAGAGTACCTATCCCGACATCGCGGGCGGACGGGTCTTCGGGGTCGTATTCGGCCTGATGCGACAGTTTCTGCGGCGTTTCGCCGGTTTTGTTAATTGGCATTATATCATGAAAAAGCCGAGAATGCACTCCCACCGGGAAGTGCTCCTCGGCTGTTGTTGTTTGTTCGGCTGCCGATTAAAGCGGCATTACGTACTTTTTGATTTCTTCCGGCAAATCTTCGAAAGGAACGCTGCTGGTGAAGATAAAGTTGATATTATTCGCTTCACCGAGCATGGCGCAGCGTTTGACGAACTCGGCAAACTGCCCGATATCGTTGTTGCAGATCTTCAGCGCGGAGTCAATGAAAATATGGGTCACATCATGGTTGGAGGCATATATGCCCGCCATGAATCCGTAAAGCAGCTCGGCGTTGTTTACGGCAAAATCGTCCGAATCGATCAGCCGCGCCCGGTAGTTGACCTCATGGATGAGCTTGGTGCCCTTTTCCACGAAAACCACCGATCCGCTGCTCTCTTCAACGGCCTTGTTGGCAAGAGCGATGATCGTTTTGGTTTTGCCGGAACCTTTAAGTCCGACTATCAGTTTAAGCATTTGTGTTTACCATCCTTTTCTTTATAATTGGCGGAGCGTTTTCAGGCTTTCTCATCGAATTTCGAACGGATCGCGTCATATTTTTCTCCCTTTTTGCCGAGCAGGGCGAACATATTGCTCTTGTAGCCTTCCACGCCGGGCTGATCGAAGGGGTTTACTCCGAGGATATATCCGGAAACGGCGCAGGCAAGCTCAAAGAAGAACACTATCCCTCCGAAAGTGTGTTCGCTGCGGTCTTCAAGTTCGAGGGTGATTCCGGGAACTCCGCCGTCAAAGTGAGCTCTTTTTGTAGCTTTTGCGGCGACGGAATTAACCTTAGCCATCGTAAAGCCCTTTTCGGCTATATAGTTGAGCTGGTCAAGGTTTTCTTCATCAATCGGGATATTAATGTCCCTGGGTTCGTTTTTGACATCTACAAACGTCTCGAACATAATCCGGCGGCCTTCCTGGATTATCTGGCCGAGAGAGTGAAGGTCGGTTGTATCGATAACCGATACCGGGAAGATCGCTTTTCCGTCTTTGCCTTCCGATTCGCCGAAAAGCTGCTTCCACCATTCGGCAACCATGGCAAGCGCCGGGTCGAAGCTGACGAAGATTTCAAGCGCTTTGCCTTTTGCATAAAGGATATTGCGCAGCGCAGCATATTTGTAGCAGTCGTTTTCGAAAACGCAGCTTGATTCCGAGAGCTTTGCTTTCATATCCGCGGCGCCCTGCATCATTTTGTCTATATCGCAGCCGGCAACGGCGATAGGAAGCAGTCCGACGGCGGATAACACCGAAAATCTTCCGCCTATGTTATCCGGGACTACAAAGCTTTCGTATCCTCTTTCATCGGTGAGCGTTTTAAGCGCCCCGCGGGACTTGTCGGTGGTGACGTAAATATGCTCTCTGATTTTTTCCTCGTCTCCGCCGTATTGTTCTTCGACAAACCGGCGCAGTATGCGGAATGC
>JAAZGC010000192.1 GCA_012511425.1 Clostridiales bacterium
CGGCGGATTTTAAGAACAATTCCGCCGTGTCGGGAGAGTCGACAAGCCTTGACGCAGCTTCGTCCGAAAGCCCGAATTCCGATATAAGCCCGGATTTCAGCTCCTGCGGCATCTTCGGCAGCGTATGCCTCAGCCGCTCGATGTATTCATCGCTGATTAGGAGCGGCGCAAGGTCAGGATCGGGGAAACAGCGGTAATCTTCGGCGCTTACCTTTGCCCTCATCGGCTCGGTCTTGCCGGTCTTTTCATCAAAACGCCGTGTCTCGGCTGTGACAACGCCGCCGCTTTCCAGCAACTCTGTCTGGCGCTCGATTTCATACGCAAGCGCCTTTTCCATGAATTTAACAGAGTTTATGTTCTTTATCTCGACTTTCGTTCCGAACGGCTCTCCGGAGCGGTGAACTGAAATATTCGCATCTATGCGAAGCGATCCCTCGTTCATTTTGACATCCGAGACTCGGCAGAAAAGCATGACCCCGCGAAGCGCCGAAATATAATCAGCCGCCTGCGAGGGAGATGTGATATCAGGATAAGTGACTATCTCGATAAGCGGCGCGCCGCAGCGGTTGAAGTCGATAAGCGTCGCGTCTTCGCGGTCGTGAAACAGCTTTCCGGCGTCTTCTTCAAGATGAAGACGCGCGATTCGGACGGCTCCGTCAGGCGTTTCAAGACCTCCTTCCGAGCATATCGGAGTGAAATGCTGGGTGATCTGATATCCTTTCGGCAGGTCGGGGTAAAAGTAGTTCTTGCGGTCAAATCCGCTTACATTCGCGACTTTGCAGCCGAGGGCAAGCCCTGCGCGGACGGCATATTCGACCGCTTTTTCGTTAAGAGAAGGCAGCGTCCCCGGCATCCCCATGCAGACGGGGCAGCATAGGGTGTTCGGCTCGGCTCCGAACCGGTTTTCACAGGAACAGAATATCTTTGTTTTCGTAGACAATTCGACGTGAGTTTCAAGCCCGATAACCGGAATATATCCGTTTTTCATCTCCCCGCCTCCGTTTCGGCCAGCCTTTCGGCGGTATATAAGATAAGTCCGTCCCGCCGGCGGGCGGAAATCAGCTGAACACCGATAGGATTCCCGCCGTATAGCCCTTCCGGAATCGAAATGGCGGGAAGTCCGGCAAGCGGCGGCGGGAGCAGCGCCTTATCCGTGTCAAATATATTCACGGAAGTCTTTTTTCCCGCAGGATTCGCCGAAGTCGGAGACAGGATAATGTCTATGTCGGACAAAGCCTCATCAAGCTCGGCTTTTATAAGCGCCCGGGCAGCATTCGCCTTAAAAAACCACTTCTCCTTGAAATCCGCCGAAAGCGCGGCGCCGCCAAGCATAATCCGCCGTTTGACTTCCTGTCCGAAGCCCTCCCCGCGGGTGTTTTCTAAAAGCTCGTTTATATCGCCGTAACTTTCGGCGCGGTATCCGTATCCGACTCCGTCGAACCGGGCGAGATTCGAGACCGCCTCGGCGCAGGAGATCATAATATACGCGGCTGGCGCGTATTTCAAAGAGGGCAGGCGCAGGGATTTTCTCGTCATTCCGAGCATCGCCAGCTTCGCCGCCGTTTCTTCCGCAGCGGAAATTGCGGCTTCACCGGCGTCCGCCGGAAGTTCATCCGGCAGAGCAAAGCTCATCGTTGAAAAGTCCGGCTTTCCGCCGTCCGAC
>JAAZGC010000193.1 GCA_012511425.1 Clostridiales bacterium
ATTCCTCCGTTTTTCGTTTGATATCATTATATCATCTTTTGCGGATATTTCAAGTGTTTGTCATAAAAATAAGCCCCCGCGGGGAGGCTTATTTTCAATTTGCATTCATATCGTCCGCAAAAGGCGGCGTGTAATAAACCGGGAATTCAATCCAGAAGGTGGAGCCTTTCCCTTCTTCGCTTTCGACTCCGCAACTTCCGCCTAAAAGACCGGCGATGTTCTTGACTATCGAAAGCCCGAGGCCGCTTCCGACGGAGGCGCGGCGGTGAACTTTGTCTACCTTATAATATCGATCCCAGATATGGACGAGTTTATCCTTCGGTATTCCCTCTCCGGTGTCGGTTACCGTGAATTTGACGGTGCTCGGCAGACCGCCGGCTCCTATCGTGACATACTGGCAGACGGTGACGAGCTTGTCATCTCCCGAATAGGTAATCGCGTTATTGACGAGATTATAGAGCGCCTGTATAATTTTGGATGCGTCGGTGTGCATTATAAGCTCGTCGTCGTAATGGAAAGCGATGAAATATCCGTCGCGCTCGGCGAAGCTGTTGTATCTTGCAAGCAGTTCGCTTACCGCCTTTGTTATATTCGTCTCTTTGATTTCGACCGCGTAATTCCCCGACTGATATCTGGATATGTCGAGCATATCGTTTACAAGCGAGGCAAGGCGGTTGGTCTCGTCTATGATTATCTGCTCGTTTTCCGGGGTGTTTTCGCCGGGAATGTCGCGCATGACTTCGGCATAGCCTCTTATCATGGTAAGCGGGGTACGAAGATCATGGCTGATGTTGGCTATCAGCTCTCTTCTCAGCGCATCTACCTTGCCCAGCTCCGCGGCGGTGTGGTTCAAAGTCTCGGCAAGCTCGGATATTTCACGGTAGCCGGAGCCTTTGAAGCTGACGTCGTAATCGCCCTTCGCAAGCTGCTTTGCGCTTTCGTTTATATTAATGATGGGAGTTGTTATGCTGCGGGAAATTATCGTTGCAAAGAGAATCGCTAGCCCTAAGAGTATGACCGAGATGAACATCAGGAGCAGATTAAGCGTCCTCGTCGTCGCAGCGACCGGGGTGATTATCGAATTCAGCAAAAAAAGGTATCTCTCGCCTTTGATCTGACGAATTATGGCGTAGACGATGATTTCGTTTTCGGCGCGGTCGTAGCCGTCGTCTTCGACGCTGTAATAGACCCGCGCGTCGGTGTCGTAACGATAGTGCCGGAGCAGCTCGCCGCCGTTGCGCTTTGCCATGTCGTAAAGGGTGAATTTGCTTGCGCGGTCGGTGTTGTGTATCATGCAGTTGGGCAGCGTGTCAAGACTCAGAACCTCGAGCGCCTTGTTTTCATCGAGCATTTTCAGCACCAGAACGCACATATCTCCGCGAAGGATGTAGCTTTCCGCGTCTTCGCGGAAGGTCGGACTGCCAATTCTGTCGGCAAGCGCCCGGGCGCTGATCTTGATCTCGCTGAGCTTGATGGTTTTATATATATCCGGCAGGAAAAGCACCTGCGTCAGCCAGAGCAGAATGAGAATGAAGGCGGTAAACAGCGCAAGATAGAGGAAAAGCTTCTGCCTTACGCTGAATTTGCTTCGCGATTTTTCCGACATATCATCTCGCCTCGAAACGATATCCGACGCCGCGCAGCGTCGTTATAAATTTGCTGTAGCCGCCGAGAGAACGGCGGAGCAGCTTTATATGGGTGTCAAGGGTGCGGTCGTCGCCGTCGAAGTCATAGCCCCAGACTTCGGTTATAAGTTTGTCTCTGGTAAGGGCGATATTCCGGTTTCTGACGAGATAAAAAAGCAGATCGTATTCTTTCGGCGACATATCGGCCTGTTTGCCGTCGATATAGACTATCCTTGCGGTAAAATCGATTTTCAGCCCCTCCTGCTCGAAGACTTCCTTTTTAATATAATCTCCCCCGGAGGCTCTTGTCCGCTTGAGTATCGCTTCTACTCTGAGCATCAGCTCTTTCGGGGAGAAAGGCTTTACCACATAGTCATCTATGCCGAGGTTGAAGGCGTTTATCTTGTCATACTCCTCACCGCGGGCGGAAAGCATGAGTATCGGAGTGTCGGTTATCCGGCGTATTTCGCGGCAGGCGGAGAAGCCGTCCAGCTCCGGCATCATTATATCCATAATGATAAGATCGAAGCCGCGGCTGCGGCAAAGTTCGACGGCCTGCATTCCGTCGGCGGCTTCAGTCACGCCGTAGCCGGAGAATTCGGCGTATTTGCGGATCAATGCGCGGATATTTTCTTCGTCGTCGACTACAAGCAGTTCTGTCATTTTCGGCTCCTTTGCTGTTTTTTAACTGCACATTATACGATTATATTATACAATAACGCGGATGTTTTTGCAAGTATCTTCGGGCGGATAAATCGAAATCCCCGCCGGAGTTGAATACGGCGGGGATCTCTTCAGGAGAGAGTCATGAAAACGCTTGATTAAATCATTCCTGCGAGGTTTCGGGAATGTATTCGTAAAGCTTGACGTTGACATCGACCATCTTGGACTGTGCACTGCGTCCGGTTCCGGTAAGCCTGGCTACAGTTACCTTTACCGTATCTCCGGCGCTGAAATCTTTGAGGATGTTCGTGACATCAACTTTAGAAGAAACCGTAATGCCTTCAATCGCAACGATGCGGTCTCCGTATTTAAGGTCGCCCGAATAGCCTTCCTGATACTGAATGAAGTATACGCCGTAGTCGGTTATATAGTTGATGAGATCGGCGTTGCCCGACTGATAGAGACCGGAGGACGAGGTGTTTGCGTTTACTTCCACTATATATATGCCGAGCATGACGCGGCCCTTGACATAACCGTATTCGATAAGCTGGTCGGATATCTCTTTGGCGGTGTTGATCGGGATCGAGAAACCGAGGCCTTCGATTTCGGTGCCGCTGGATTTGGCGTTTACAATGCCTATCAGATTGCCGCTGATATCAAAGAGACCGCCGCCCGAGTTGCCGGGGTTGATGGCTGCGTCTGTCTGAAGAAGGGTGTAGAACTGCCCGTCGATGGTGACTTCGCGGTCGAGCGCCGAGATATAGCCGACGGTAACCGTTCCGCCGAGTTCGCCCAGGGGGTTGCCTATCGCGATTGCGGTCTGCCCTACTTTCAGCGCTTCGGAATCGCCGATGACGGCTGCCGGAAGGTTGGTTCCGTTTATTTTAATTATTGCGATGTCGTTCTGATCGTCGGATCCTATAACCTGAGCGTCATATTTTGTGCCGTCGGCAAGCATTACCGTAACAGACGAGGCTCCGGCTATAACATGTTCGCAGGTGATAATATATCCGTCGGTAGAGATGATAACGCCTGAACCGGCGCCCTGGGTTACATACTGGCCGAAAAAGCTGCTTGTGGCAACCGACTCGGTCGAGATCTCAACAACGCTGTTCTTTGCCTTTTCAACCGCATTTACTACTGCGTTTTCCGAGTCGGTGGTTCCGCTGACTTCGCTCGGAATCGCCTGATAGGAAATGCCGGATTCGTTACCGGTGCGGGGAGCTGCCGGGGATGAGGTGTCTGTAGTTATTTTACGGGTCACAAAATAGGCACCGCCCATGCCGAACAGCGACGAGAGCACGATACAGACGACGACTGCCAGCGCGAGCGCCTTTCCGGATACTCCGGTGCGCTTGGCTTTCCTTTCCTTTGCCTGATTTTGCGGCTGGGTCTGATAAGGCGCGCCGTATCCGCCGCCCTGATAGCTGGTATAGCCCGGCTGCCCCGAATAGGCGGAGAAACCGCCGCTGCCGCTCGAATAGGGATTGCGGTACTGTCCAGTCTGCTGCGGCTGCTGAACGTGTTGATTGGGATTATAGGCGTATCCGGATTGATTGCCGGGCTGATTCTGCCCTTCCTGCGCGGAAGGATTCATCTGTCTTGCCTGTGCAGAATAGTTCGGGTTGACCCAGCTGTATTCTCCGCTTGTTTTCTGATTGCCGGCGGGAGGGTCGGTCCGGTTTTCGGAAGTGTTTTGGTTTTGCTGTTCCGCCGATGCACCTGCGGCGGTTGAGTTCTGTTCCGGGATTGAATTCCGATCGGTCTTATCATTGCGCTGATTCACATCGCCGTTTTCTGTCGGGATATTGTTTGTGTTGTTGTTATCCATAAAATTTCCTCCTTGAAAAAATCGTTCTTGTTTGCGGGTATTCCGGATTTTAAAAGCTCTCTTATAACTATTTTTCCGAAAAATCTTTCATCTGACACATATATTATAACCCGCCAATGTGAAATTCGCGTGAAGATGAACTGAGGATTCGCCGAAAAATTATGAATTTCAGGCGAAAATAACAATAAATCCGGCCTTCCTTTCGAGAAAACCGGATTATGGATTTTATTCAACTCCGAAAACATATGTGGTTGTTGTATCGTATTTCTCTCCCATGCGGAGTACGGCTGACGGGAAGTCGGGCTGATTTGCGGCGTCCGGCCAGACCTGCGTCTCCAACGCTATCGCATGGAAAAGCCGCTGCGGGACACCGCCGCGGAACGGAACGGCTCCGTCCATCATGACGCCGTTGTATATCTGGATTCCCGGCTGATCGGTGTATACGGATATCTTTCTGCCGGTTTTCGGGGAATAAAGCTGCGCCGCCGGACCGTCTTCGCGGCTCATGTCGAGACAGAAGTTGTTGTCAAGCGGTATCTCTATCCTGCGTCTTTCCCGGAAATCATATTCGGTGCCTTCGACAGGTCTTACTTCACCGGTCGGGATAAGTCCTTCATCGACCGGCGTCATATATACCGCCGCGACAAAAAGCTCGTTTTCGCGGACATCGCCGCCGCCGATGCCTTCAAGGTTGAAATAGCTGTGGTTGGTAAGATTCATTACAGTGTCTTTGTCGCAGACGGCTTCGTAGTGTATCGAAAGAATATTTGCGACGCCCCAGCTGTAAGTGACTTTAATCTCAGCTCTGCCGGGGTAATTCTCCTCTCCGTCCGGGCTTAACAAAGAAAGAATCAGCCTGTCCGGCTTGCCGCCGCCTCCTTCGATCGCTTCAACATCCCAGATTCGCCGGTTATAGCCGATATCTCCGCCGTGGAGATGATTTTCGCCGTCGTTTTTGGCAAGCTGATATTCAACGCCGTTGAGGGTAAAGCGGGCGCCGCCTATGCGGTTGGCGCAGCGTCCGACGAGGGCGCCGAAATATCCGCCGCCGTTGAGGTAGCCGTCCACCGTGTCGAAGCCGCAGCAGATGTCGTCGTGCTTTCCGTTTTTATCCGGCACTATGACGCTTTCGACTATCCCGCCTAAATTGAGTATTTTTACCGAAGAGCCGCTGTCATTCGTAAGAGTATAGGCAAATACATCGCTGCCGTCGGGCATTTTTCCGTAGTGTGTTTTGGTGATTGACATGGGTTCCGTCCTTTCTTATTAAAAACGCTTCATTATATATAATTTA
The DNA here is from genome assembly GCA_012511425.1 of Clostridiales bacterium. GTDB lineage: Bacteria > Bacillota > Clostridia > Oscillospirales > CAG-272 > JAAZGC01. The sequence continues at coordinate 5,414 of JAAZGC010000193.1, forward strand.
TTCTTTGGCAAGTTTAACTATCTTCCAGCTTCCCGCCGGCATATCGAGGAAGAATCTTCCTTCGGAGTGTTCGATATCGCCGTTCATCACCGAGATTATTTTATATCCGTTCAGCTTTATCTCGGTTCTGATATCCGCCTCGGAAAGGAAGATATCGCCTTTGAAGTTGTCGTACTGCACCCCGTCGTTGTTGAATATGCCGACGAGCCAGCCGTCTTCGGTGCGGTTGTAGATTGCATGAAGCCGCTCATCTATACGGCAGGGGAGGAGGGTATCGAATATTTGGCTGACTTCTTCCGGCTTTACGATGTTTTTATGCTTCGCCGCAAAAACAGAGTCGCCGGTCAGGTCGATGAGATATTCGTATTTGTCAAGTCCGGGGGAATCCGCGTGGATTATGTCGAAAACGTCGGGCAGACCGCCGTTCTTTATAACATGGCTCATCTTGCCGTGGCTGCCGGTTTCGCCGAAGATGGGACCAAGAGTTTGCGTAATCTGCTTCCAAGTATCTGCCGGAAGCGGGTATGAGCCGTCGATTTCGGGGTAGTCGATATAGTTGTCGCGAAGGACGACATCAAGCACCGGAAGATTTTCCGGCAGGACTATCGCTATCGGGGTATAGGTCTTTCCGGGGCAGGGCAGCTCTTCGGTGAAGTTTAGGAATTTCTTTTTAACCTGACCGTAAATGCTGAGTTCGAAATCGCCGAGATTCCGGAAGGTGTTGCAGACGCCGTATTCCTCGCCTATTGCGGTCGCGCCGGCAAGATAGGCGTATCTGAAAATCCTTGCCTGAAGATTGCGCGAGCTGCCGCCGTTTTCCCTCTCTTCAAAGCTCCTGTCGGCGCCGCTGCCGGTTGTAAGCTGATTTTCAATCCATTCGTCCTGTCCTTCGCGCAGCGAATAAGGGATAGTAAGTCCGTAGCCTTCCGTCCTTCCCCAGCATTCGTAATAAACGCCGAGACGGGCGGAATACGCCTTCGCCATTCCGCGGTAATAAGCGAGCTGGAGGCGCATATTCGGTATCTGCCAGCCGACTTCGGGGAGCAGCAGCCTTGTGCCGGCGGCAAGCTCTATCTTCGGCGCCATATAAAAGCTGTCAGCCGGGATTAGCTGCCCGCCGGTCATATCCATTCTAAGACGGTAAAGCTCGTATATGTCGGCGATGAATTCCGCCCTGTTTTGCGGGATACGGTTCTTTGACCATTCTTCCCGCGTCAGAGCTTCGAGAAAGAGAGCGATTTTTTCGGATATGACATCCTCCCAGAAGCTTTCTTTTGAGCGGCTGCCGTCGACGACGCCGTATTTTTCATACGCTTCGATGACGCGCACGCGGTCGCTGTTGTAATTTGACGCCCACTCGTGCATCTGCCAGCCCCAGAAGTTGTCGCCCAGAAGCCTGCGGTATTCCTCTACAAGCTC
>JAAZGC010000194.1 GCA_012511425.1 Clostridiales bacterium
ATGATGCGCTGGGCGGCTTCGTGCCGCACTTCGGTTTCGACCGACAGCAGTATCTCGGCTTTTGCCCGTTCGGTTGTGTAGCCGGAGATTTCTTCGAGCTTCGTCAGCTGTTCTTCTTTAATCCGGTCGGCCTCGGCGGTTTTTTCTTCGATTGTTTTAAGACGCTTGTCGGCGTCGGCGTGCTTGCGCTCGAGGGCTTCTTCCTTGCGGTCGTGCGCTTCGATCTTGCGGTCGAGGGCTTCCTCTTTGGCGATGGCGCGGCGCTCGAGGCGGGTTACCTCGGCGCGGTTTTCCTTGATTTCGCGCTCGGCTTCGGTTTTGAGGTTGTAAACCTCCTCTTTGGCGGCGAGAACCGCCTCTTTTCTTTTTTCGTCGGCGACTCTCTCTGCCTCTGCGACGGTTCTTTTGGCGTCTTCGACCAATATCGACGCCTCGCGGCTCTGCTTTTCGGCCGAGTCGGTAATCTTTTTCGCCTGCTCCTCAGCCGAGCCTATGGTTTTTGCGACTTTGTTTTTGCGGAAACGGTCGCCGATCAGAAATGACGTCGGGACCGCAACCGCAGCTGTTGCGATTATGCTTAATAAAATTTCTGAAAACATCAGTGCCTCCTAAATGAAGGCAGCCCGCCATAATTTATCTATATCCCAATACCCTGATTTAAATAAAGGGGACGTTTCGTATATTTTTTAATTAAATGCAGCAAAAGTATATAATGTCCGTCTCGGTGAAAAATCATCCGAATATTCGATATCGTTTTATATGTACGGCAGCCGGCTGCCAGTCTATAATAATGAAAAATTATTTTTTATCCATGAGGCGTCCTGACGGAGACTCCGGCAGACGGCGCATTTATCTCATGATATATTATATATTGTAAACTATTTTTCACCCGCTGTCAAGGGGTTTTATAAATTACGGGTAAAAATTTAATAAACTAGAGATTTCAGACAGTCGGAGTACGTAAAATTTTAACTAAAATCCTATATACAAAAAAGGGTTTTTATGCTATAATGTATATGAAAAGGAAACGGGGAGCTTTCTCCGTCCCCTATTTTACATTTATGAAAGGTGGAATTACCTTATGAAACTCTCTATTACAGGACGCGGAGTCGAAGTTACCGACAATCTCGAGCGGCTTTTTGAAAAGAAGCTCACCAAGCTCGACAAGTATTTCAGGGAGGATGCCACCGCCAAAATTGTGTTATCGAACAGCAGCAAGGGGCGTCAGCGCCTCGAGCTGACTATTTCATACGGCGGAACGCTCTTCCGCTCGGAAGTCGAAGCCGAAAGCTTCCAGACCGCCTACGATGAGGCGGAGGAGAACATCGAGCGCCAGATCCGCAAGAACAAGACCCGCCTGCAGAAGCGTTTCCGCGACAAGGCGCTGGACAAGCAGGAGTTCAACCGCATCGAATCGGACAAGCAGTTCACCGAGGAGGAAGACAAGGACGAGATCGTCCGGGTAAAGCGCTTCTCCTACAAGCCGATGTCAAGCGAGGAGGCTATCCTCGAGATGAATCTTCTGGGACACAATTTCTTCGTCTACAGCGACATCGACACCGGCACGATAAACGTAATCTACCGGCGCGAAGAGGGCGGCTATGGGCTCATAATGCCTGAATAAACGCAGAGCGTTTATTCAGAGCATTTGTGCCCGCGAGTTTCGCTTTGCGAAACATCGCCGCCGGCAAGTTAAGTCTTAGCTTATGTTTTCTCTAAAGTAGATTTTGCCTTTGGCAAAATCAAATTATAAGACGGCGCGATGCGCCGACCGCATTTATCGTTATTATTTATAGTCAAGTGGCTAACCGCAAAACGGTTAGCCATGGATATGTTTAAGTGTTTGGTTACAGGGGGATTATGACTAAACTTTGGAACGGCGATATATTTCCGCAGGAAATATTCGCGAATACCGCCGGAGGGGGATTATGACTAAACTTTGGAACGGCGATATATTTCCGCAGGAAATATTCGCGAATACCGCCGGAGGCGGTATTCAAGTCCCAGTTATTTTTGAGAGGTTGATAAATGTCAGAACCTAAATGGCTTTCGCCGCGGACTTCTCGGGTTTATCTGCATGCGCCTTTTGCCCGGCGGCTTTGTCTTTTGTTTCCGGATTTCAAGGTCTGTTCGCTTGAGCTGAATTACAGCCGGCACGTCGATCTGCCGGGGTACGCCGTCACTTTGCTTGACGGGGCGCCGGGGGAGGAGAGTCAGCTTTGTTATGAAGACAGCGTTTTTGACGAGGTGCGCGGCGGCGAGCCGGTTTATACTCTTCGGAACAAGCTGAAAACGGGCGCCTGCGTTTCGATGACGGCGTTTGCCGATGCGGCGGAAAATCCGGCGATGTATTCGGAATACCGCCTTTACAATCCGGAGAATTACGAGATTTCCGGCAATCTGACGCTGTTTTTGAGGACGGCAGACTTAGATCACTATATAACGAACCTGCGGGACACCGGGTATGATCCGTATATCCCGAACGTAAAGACGCAGTACATGCTGCCGTCTTTCTGGAAGCCGGTTTCCTGCGATACCGCGTCGGACGGATACGCCTCATGCAGGGTTGATCCGGGGAAGCTGAAACTTTCCTGGGTCGACAGCGAAATGCAGCCGAAGCATTTTGCCGCATCCGACTGCTGGCGGCTGGATTATACCCTTGCGCCGGGGGAATCCGCCGTATTTACCGCGGTCAGCCGATACGGCGGCCTTGACGGGCTCTGCGGATATGACGAAGCCTGTTCGAATAATATCGAATTCTGGCGGGATATCATGGCGAAGGTGAAGATAAAGCCGGCGTCGGACACACCGCGGATACAGGCGATGTACCGTCAGCTCATCGTTCAGTCGCTGCAGATGCTCGCAAAATACGACGACATGGAGGGGGTTATCCCGCGTCAGGGCGATGTCGGGCGGTACTGCTGGTCCTGGGAGGCGCCGCATTATCTGCTGCCGCTCGACCGCATCGGGCTTTCCGAATACACGGCCGACGCCTTCCGCACTCTCGTCGTGCGGTGGCAGAACCGGGACGAGAGCTCGCCGGATTACGGGCGGATGATGAGCCCGAACGTCCATTGGGACAACAGCACCGGCAAGACGCTCGAAGGGGCGGCGCGGCACCTGCTTTACACCTCCGACGGGGCGCTGTTCGATGAATTCCGCCCGCACCTGCTGCTCGGCTTTGAATGGTGCGAGAAGAAGCGGCGCGAATCGGAGGGCAAGGAAGGGGTGACTCCCGGACTTTTCCCGGAAGGGCAGGCGTCCGACTGGGGGGAGATCGGTCAGCACTGGACCTTTACCGATGCCGTCAATGTCTCCGGTTACAAATGGCTTTACGAGTGCTTTGAGCGCTTCGGCGATCCGGAATATCTGCGGATTAAGGCGGCTTATGAGGATTATCTGGCGGCGGTCAGAGGGGTGCTGGAAGCCGAGATGCGGGGGCATGAAGACGATAAGGCGTTCATGCCGTCACACATAACCCACCATGACTTTGAGTCGATGCGGCGGCACTGCTACTACACCGACGGCTCGCCGTACCTTTATTTATGCGGCATTATCGGCGCCGATCATCCGGTCATCGCGCAGATGGAGGAATATTACCGGCTGCACGGCCTGATTGATCACGGGCTGATGGGCAGGCTCACCAACAACAGCGACCTCACCAACTACAATTACGGGGACGTTTACTATGTCGGCGTCGCCGAGGTGCTCTGGATTTATCCGTGGCTTGCGTCGGGGCAGCGGGAAAAGGCGACGGAGGCGTTCAACGCGCTGATGAAATACGGCATAACACGGGAGTTTGTTACGTCGGAGAGATACTGTTCGCGTGACGAGTGGTATACGCCATGGATGCCGAATGCTTCGGCTAATGGCCGTTGGATTGAGCTGCTGCTGGAGGTATATAGCGCTTATTGATTATATAATTGCAGCAGCTCAATCCGAGAGTTTTGGTGAAGCCAAAACTCTCTCGTCCCTGACTTGCACCTTTCGGTGCAAGTCGCGAATATTGCCTCCGGCAATATATCGCCGTTTCGAAGTTCAGTCATTATCGGTGTTTTTTCTATGGTCGATTTTGCTGCGCAAAATCATAATAATTGAATAACGCCTGCGGCGCTATTCGCGAATATTGCCTTCGGCAATATATCGCCGTACCGAAGTAAGGTTATTAATATAAAAAAAGTTCAAGAAGTTTTGAAAAGTCCAGAAAAACTTTTTCAAAAGTTTTTCTGGTAGGGGTTTGGGGACGAAGTCCCCATATAAATAACTGTCAAAATGTGTTTTTTAAAACGTAAGCGTACTTACAGAGGTATCAGGCGGCAGATAGGGGTTTATGTGCATGTTCCCTTCTGCGCTTCGAAGTGCGGGTACTGCGATTTTTATTCGATACCCTGTCCGGCGGCTTCGGCGAGCGGGCGGGTGCGGCTGATAGACGACTATTGCGACGCGCTGATGCTCCAGATGGAAGACGAGGGCAAGCGGGTGACCGACTGTCTTGTCGATTCGGCTTATATCGGCGGCGGAACGCCGACCATGCTGAGCCAGAGGCAGCTTCTGGATCTGCTCGACTGCCTCTGCGACAATTTCAAAGTTCCGGTCGATGCGGAGATCACGCTTGAAGCGAATCCGGGAACCGTTGAGCGGTTTTCGCGGCGGGAGCTTTCGGCGCTTCGGGCGGCGGGGATAAGCCGCGTCTCGATGGGGGCGCAGTCGTCGCGGGACGAGGAGCTTGCCGCGCTCGGGCGGATACATAAGTTTTCGGATGTCCGCTCGTCGTTCGGGCTGCTCCGCGAGGCGGGGTTTGACAATATCTCGCTTGATCTGATGTACGGCATTCCGCAGCAGACCAAGGAGAGCTTTTTTGCGTCGCTGGGCGACGTCATTTCGCTCGGTCCGGAGCATATCTCGCTTTACGGCCTTGCAGTTGAGCCGGGAACGCCGTTTGAGGCGGTGAAAGATCAGCTCCTGCTGCCCTCCGACGATCAGATGTATGAAATGTACA
>JAAZGC010000019.1 GCA_012511425.1 Clostridiales bacterium
TCAAAGCCTCCGCCGCCGTGGACATGAAGGTCGATAAATCCCGGCAGCAGATAATTTTCCCCGCGCCCGTCGATTATCTCGGCGTCTTCAATCTCCGAGTCGTCACCGACGGAGAGAATTTTTCCGTCCGACACGGCGACGGTACAGCCGCGATGAACAGAGCCGCCCCGGACGACGTCGAAGTTCCTGAAAAGGGTAATCTTTTTCATTGTTTTCCTCCGTATATGACAATCGCCGGAGCGGACTCCGGCGATATTTTATAACTTTTCTATAATTTCAGGCGCGAGAGAGAGGTCGTCGACTGCAAAATCAGCTCCCGCTTGATACAGCTTGCCGGCGGGGAAAGAAGTGGTCACGGCGATGCAGACGCATCCGGCAGCCTTCGCCGCCATAACTCCGGAAACCGCGTCTTCAAAAACGACGGCCGATTTGCTGCCAAAACCCGCCTTTTCGGCAGCCAGCAAGAAGATGTCCGGCGCCGGTTTCTTGTTTTTAACATCCGAGCCGGTAATGAGGGCGGAAAACACCGACGGGTCGGCGCCGATGCAGCGGAGGTTGCATTCAACCTTAACCCTGTCGGACGCGGAGGCGACGGCGAGCTTGTATTTTTTCGAAAAAAGGTCGATCAGCGGCTTTGACCACGGGTAGACTTTCACCCATTCGTCCGCTTTTTCAAGATATATCTCGTATGCGCGCGCTTTCATCCGGAGGTCGTATTCCCGGCCGTATTTCCGTGCAACGCCGCCGATAAAAAGGTCGTCGCCCATGCCGGTATACTGCTTGAAGTCGCCGTATTCGGCTTCAACGCCCCATTCGGCAAGCGCAGCCATAGAAGCGCGGGTGATAGCCGGTTCCGAGTCGACCAGCACTCCGTCCATGTCGAAGATAATGCCGTCAATCATGTCAGGCCTCGTCGAGCATCGCGGTGTCGTTGTAAACCACCAGTCGGATATCCGCTCCGACGGCGCGCAGCTTGCCGACAAGGTCTTCATAGCCGCGTTCGATATGATCGATTTCGGAAATTTCGGTTATCCCGCGGACGGCAAGCGCGGCGATTACCATGGCGGCTCCGGCGCGAAGGTCGACCGCCCTGACTTTGGCTCCCGAAAGCGGAGCGCCGCCGTCAAAAATTGCGGTATGTCCGACGACGCGGACGGATGCGCCCATCTTCTGCAGCTCGTTTGTATACTTAAACCGGTTTTCGATAACCGTTTCGTTGAGGTAGCTGGTTCCTTCCGCAAGGCACATAAGCGCGCCCATCTGCGGCTGCATATCGGTCGGGAAGCCGGGATAGGGCAGGGTCTTCAAATTGACCCGCTCAAGCGGACCCGATCTCGTTACATAAACCGAATCGTCGTATTCCTCGATAAGCACGCCCATCTCTTCAAGCTTTGCCGAAATCGACTCAAGGTGCTTGGGGATGACGTTTGATATGACCAACGCGCCGGATGTTGCGGCGGCGGCGCACATATAAGTGCCGGCTTCAATCATGTCCGGGATAATCGCATAGGTGCAGCCGTGAAGCTTCTCAACGCCTCTTACCTTGATTGTGTCGGTACCGGCGCCGGTAATCCGCGCTCCGCAGGTGTTCAGAAAGTTGGCGGTATCGACGATGTGCGGTTCGTGGGCGGCGTTTTCGATTACGGTCGTGCCCTTTGCCATTACAGAGGCGAGCATGGCATTGACTGTCCCGCCGACGGTCACAAGGTCGAAATATACGCTGGTGCCGTGAAGTCCCCGAGGCGCAGCCGCCGTTACGCAGCCCTTGTCTACCGTGACTTCCGCTCCGAGCGCTTCGAATGCTTTGATATGCTGGTCAATGGATCTGACTCCGAAATCACAGCCGCCGGGATATCCGACTTTTGTCTTGCTCCAGCGTCCCAGCTCGGCACCCAGAAGATAGGTCGAGCCGCGCATTTTCGATACCAGCTCGACTGGGGAGGAGCCGCAGACTGCCGGCCTCGAATCTATCTCGACCCGGTCGCGGGTAAGCATCCGAACCCTGCAGCCCATTTTTTCAAGTATTGAGAGGGTTAGTGATACATCGCTTATGGACGGCAGATTTTCGATCACACAGACATCGTCCGTCAAAAGCGATGCCACCAGGATCGGCAGAGCGGCATTTTTCATTCCGCTTATCTGGACTTTCCCGCGAAGCGGGGTACCGCCGTTGATGATAAGCTTTTCCATCAGTATTCAGTCCTTTATTTATATGCTGTCCGTCCGGCATTTCGTCTCGGCGGAACAGACGGGTTTGATAAAAAAATCAATGACAACAAAGCGCCCGTATTTCGGGCAAACTATATTATACCATACAATAAATGAAAAGTAAAGAGAAAATTAAACAAACCTTTCGTTTTTGGGCATAAAAACCCGAAAAAACGGCATTTTTTGTTTATCCGCCGACAAGACTGCCGTTGACCGCATTGCGGATCCTTTTGCTGCCGTCGGAATAGCTGATATTCCAGGATGGGATGAGATAAAAGTCGCTGAGATCGGCGTTCCAGTTCACGCAGTATACAGGCTCGATCCCGGTCACAAGCATCTCCGGGGCTTTGTCCCGATCGGCTCCGGACTGAGACAAAATGTAATCGCGTTCCCGGAAGAGGATGTTGATCTCATCGAGCAGCGCAGATGTGTAGTATTCGGGATTGCTCAGCCAGATTACCGAAGCGTCGGTATACAGCACAAGTTCGGCTCTTACGGCGAATACCCCGCCGCTGCCTTCGATAACGCAGCCTTCGGCATACTGGGTGAAATGAGCGATATAAAGCCGCTCCGAGCTTAAGTATATTGCGGAGTCTACGTCGATATCGGCGGTTTTCGTGGGAATTGACGCGCCGGTTTCAGCCCCGGACACCGAACCGGACAGAAACTGCTCCAGCTTTTTCCCGAGGTCCTTCCGCCTCAGCCATGAGCAGCGCTTTATTCCGTCGGGCAGTTTTCCCGAAAATGACAGAAGCTCGTCGTATTCGCCTGCGTATGTGCAGCCGTCGGCGGTGAATTTCAGCAGAAAGGGTGAAGAATCGGCAAAGCGGACAACGCCGATGCCGTCAAGCGCCAGCTCGAGCCCTTCTCCAGTAAGGTGCATCCCGGCTCCATCCGCCGCTTCCGCGCCGAATATGCGCTCAAGCAGCCGCGCGCGCCTGCCGGAGCCGTAATCCGACTGCCAGACGCGGTAATAAGGCTTTTTGCCGGACAAGACATCCTCATCTACACGGATTCCGTCCTTTTCGAGCAGCTTCAGCGCGGCTTTCATTTCTGCACCGCCGATGGTGCTGCCTACCTTATATTGAGAGATCAGCACGACAAGCAGGTAGATATTTACGGCGGCAAGCAGCAGGATTAAAACGGTCTTTATCTTTCTCCAGTTCAATTTCCCGCCTCCGTTAATTCATCTTTTCCCGAGGAAAGCGCCCACGATGCCGGAACCAAAACTCCTTCTTCCTCTCCGACTGCGTAAATAAGCCGGACGAAAGCGCCGGAGCCGCCCGAATCATCCAAAGCCGAATCTTCGACTCCCAAAAAAGCCACCGGCATGGTAAAGGTCTTCTGCCTTGTAAGCAGATTCGAGACGATCAGGCAGTCGAGGCGTATTTTCTTTATCCTGTCGCCGGAAAAGGTGAATTCAACCGCCCTTTCGCTGTCGAGGCTTATGTTGTCAAAACAGAACCGATAACGGATGACGACGCTGTCATCTTCGGTATAAACTGCGTCGAGAACCGGGGAGGCGTCTCCTCCGGTCAGCCGGCTGTCGAGCGCCGTAAGCATCGCAATAAAGTTCTCCGAGCAGTTGAACAGCTCGTAAATATTATAGTCCGCCGCGCTGTAGCCGTAGGGCAGATAATCGGAGATGCGTATCCCGCCCGATTCTCCCGTGGCGCTGAACTGTATCTTATCGGTGCCGAAACGGAGAGTTCCCCAGGTCTCGATGTAGATATCCGAACGGGTCTCGGGGTCGTTGTAGCGGTTGAAGCGGTTGGGGTTATATCCGAAAAGGCTTAGCAGCTCGTCTGTATGGACGGCGGTAACGGGTGCGGCCGAAGTCGAGACGGATATGCACTTGACCGGCATCTCGGCCGTGATTATCGGACAGCAGGGGTCAAGCTCAAGCCCGAGCGGATTGTCCTCATGCGCAAACTTGAAGCCGACAAACTCGGCATTTGCGCCGTAAGTCGAAAGCATATCAAAGTCAAGCGCCGGTTCCGGGCAGTCGTAGCGTATGATCCTGCCGCTGCCGCTTCGGGCGACGCCTCTGACGCTGCATCTGCCGTCCTGCGATTCAGAGGCGGGAAGGATAAACATATCGCTCAGATAATATATCTCTCCCCGGGCTTTGTTCGACGGATCTGTGTAAAGAGAGCCGTCGATAAACATCCGCAGCACCGGCGCTGGCAGCGGAGAGCGGAATTTCAGATAGACGAATTTCTCCGCGTCAAGGCAGGAAAGCCAAAGCTCCTCTCCCGCGGCGCCTTCAACTTCTGAAACTGCGGCGGACGCGCCGAAAAGAGAGGTCAGCGCGTCGGAGATAACCGTCAAAGCGCCGCTCATCAGGCTTTTCGGGCCGAACAGCGCCTTTTGGGTGCTGCCGTCGCCATATGCAAAGAATTCGGGGGAAACTCTTTCCGCACTGTATGACTGGATTGTCTGCCGGTCGCTTTCTTTCAGGGTAAGCAGTCGGTCTACATCGACATCGACCGGCTTGTTCACCGTCATCCGCTGGGTTCTCAGAATAAGCAGCACCGACATTGCGGCAAGCGAGAGAAGCAGCAGCGCAAGCAGCGCGTTTTTCGTCGTTTCGATCGCCCGCGCCCGGCGAGAGAAAAACCCTCGGAAAGCCTCCCTCACCGAGTGCGCAAAGCGCATTATAAAACTCTTTTTCTGCATGATATCTTCACGAGCCGGATTCGTTGGTAAGCGCGGTTCTGATCGGCAGGACAATTATCGTCTCGGTGCCGTGGCCGACCTTGCTCCTTATCGTGATCTCGCCGCCGTGTGCGACGACGATCTCTTTTGCGATGGCAAGCCCGAGCCCGGTTCCGCCCGCGTCGGCGGTACGCGACTTTTCCACGCGATAAAACCGCTCAAACAGATGCGGGATATCCTCCGGCGGTATCCCGACGCCGTTGTCGCGGACATGGATAAATACCCTCGTTTCGTCGGCTCGGCTCCAGACACGGATTTCGCCGCCCTCGGGGGTGTATTTTATCGAGTTTGAAATGATATTTATGATGACCTGCTCGATCCTCTCCTCGTCGCCGAGCACCGGCGGAATTTTGTCGCTGCGGGCAAATATGATGCGCTGGCTGCGCTTTCCGGCGTCCGCCGCCAGGATTGCGCAGATGTGCCGGAGGGATGCGATCATGTCGAATTCGGTTATCTGCCATTTGGTATGGCGGTTATCCAGCCTCGAAAGGGTCAGAAGGTCGCCGACGATCCGCATCATACGTTCGCTTTCGTCGTTGATGTTCGAGACGAAGGTGTTCTGCATCGAAGGATCCATGTCCGGATACAGGGACAGCGTTTCCGCCGCTCCCTTTATGACGGTAAGCGGGGTGCGGAGCTCGTGGCTTACGTTTGCTACGAACTCCCGCTGTGCCTTATCAAGCTCGTAGCGGCTGGTGACGTCGTGAATAACCAGAATAATACCGTTTTTCGCGGTATCGCTTTCGTAATATCTGAATGCCGAGGCGGTGATGTCGAGAGCCCGGTCGCCGTATACTATCTCGTGCAGGGTAAAGCTGCTTTTCTCCGAATGTTCTCCGTCATCCGAAACCGACTTTTCCGCCGGCAGCGAATCTATCTTTCCCTCGGCATATCCTATGCCGAGCAGCGAAAGGGTGTCGCTGAGATTTAACACAATATTCGTTCCGTCGGATATTCCGAGCAGCTTTCGGGCGCTGTCGTTTATCTGGATCACATTTCCGGTGTCGGAAAAGGCGATGACGGCGTCTTTCAGATTAGCCATCACCGTTTCCAGCTTCATTCGTTCGCGGTTAGCTTCATCGAAGGTGCTTTTGAGGGTAAGCCGCATGTCGTTGAAGGTCGAAGTCAGAACGCCGATCTCGTCGGCTCCGGAGACGGTTATCTCATGCGTGAATTCCCCCGCCATAACCGCCTGAGCGCCGACGGTCAGCCCTCTGATCGGCTTTGTCAGCGCCTTCGCGAGCAGGAAGCTCAGAGCGACGGCCAATGCAAGCCCGATGAATATCGATTTGAGGATCAGCGAAAAGATTTCCCAGGAAAGCAGGCGCATCTCCTCCTGCGTGTCTATGATGTAGATTACGCAGGAGCGCTCTCCGTTTGTAAGATAGGCTGCATAGTCGGAGTAAAAATCTCCCACCTTGCTGTCGCTTCCGTCTTTTCCTGACATCGCGCTGATCAGGTTCGGAGTAAGGAGAGGATTCTCGTTCTGATCCTCTCCCGAACCGGCAAGCGTTTTTCCCGACATATCGAGGATATAGAAGCTGCGGTATTCGTCTATGCCGAGCTGAGTGCCGTATGCCGTCAGTATCGCCTTCTGTGCTCTCGGCGGATCGGTGTCATCGAGCGCAGATATAAGCTCGCCGCGCAGACCGCTGCGGCTGTCTTCGGAAAGGCAGTCTTCCATCTGCGCCGAGAATTCGTTTACATAAAACCTATAAACCGAATCCATCAGTATCGTTCCGACCGCCGCCATGACGGTAGCCATGAAGATGGCGAACAGCAGCATTATCTTTAAATACAGACTTTTAAACATGGCGGTCGGATCCGAATGAAATCATTTTAAGTAGTAACCCATGCTGCGCTTGGTGAAAAGATATTCGGGGCGGGAGGAGTCGATCTCAAGCTTGGAGCGAAGCCGGGAGATCGTGACGTCGACCGTGTTCTGATCGCCGTAAAACCCTTCGTATCCCCAGACTTCCTCAAGGAGCTGCTCGCGCGAAAAGACCTTCCCCTTGTTGCGGGCAAGATGGAGCAGCAGCTCGTATTCTTTTTTGGTCAGAATTATCTGCTCGCCGCGGTTCGTGACCTGATACCTTTCGCAGTCTATCACGAGCTCCCGGATCCGGATCACCTCCTGATCATCTCCCGGCGCGGCATCCGCATTCACAAGCTCGTTCGAGGCGCGGCGGATGTTTGATTTCACCCTCGCCAGCAGCACTTTTATCGAAAATGGCTTTGTGACGTAATCGTCGGCGCCGAGGTCGAGACCGAGAATTTTGTCGATCTCCTCCTCGCGGGCGGTCACGATGATGATAGGAGTCGATTTCTTCACTCTTATCCGCCGGCAGACTTCGAATCCGTCCAGCTTCGGCAGCATTATATCGAGCAGTATGAGGTCGAAATCCTGTTCAAGCGCCTTTTTCAGCCCCTCTTCGCCGTCATATGCGATATCGAAGCCGTATCCGGCCTGCGAAAGGTTGAAGGCAAGCATCTGTGCGATGTTCTTCTCGTCCTCGACAATGAGTATTTTCTTCTTTTCGTTGTCCATATGCCTCTGAATGCTCCTCTTTATTATTCGTATACCCCTATGAAATTAAGCTCCGGTTCCGAGAATTTTATGCCGGAAAAGCTTACCCGCCCTTTTATCGGGGCAAGGTAGCCGAGAACTTCATCAATACCCTCGGCGGTGTGCTTTCCGACGGAAAGCCGTATGACGGGGTCCTCTGTCGTGTCGGATAAAAGCTCCGGGATTATCGCTTCATATATTGCGGCGGCGTCCGCCTCGTCCGGAACAAATATATTCCAGTCCCAGACAACGAATCCCTCAGCTTTTATCTCATCATAATCGGCGTTCAGAATGTGGAATTTGTCCGACCACGAGCCGTTCGGCGCCCGAACGAGCCTTGTCCGGCTTTTTATCACCCGGTCGAGCATGGCGTTTTCTTCTTTCAGCTCGGAAATGAAATTTCCGATATCTTCGGCAAAGAATTTCTCATCAAGCGATATCGAGTGCAGCCCTATCGAATGGCCGCCGGCTGCAATCCGGGTGATAAGCTCCGGATAAGCGGCGATGCCCGCCCCGGTCACGAAAAATGTCGCGCTGACATTGTGTTTTTCGAGCACGCCGAGCAGTTCCGATGTATATTCGTTCGGGCAGTCTTCGAAGGTAAAGCGCACCCGGTCGTAGCTTATGTCTTCAATGTCGCGCTCTTCGGTCGTCTCGGTTTCCGGTTCGGTCGTTTTTGCCGGCGGCTTCGGCGCCGTTGTTTCGGGAGTATATGCCGCCGCCAGAAGACCGGGATTGTAAGTCGCAAGCAGCTGATCGAGCGATGTCTGGGTCTTGTCGTCGGATATCCTTACCGCAGTCCCGGCGGATGATGCCAGCACTTCAAAATCGAGTCCGAAATATGAGCAGACCCTCTCCGCCGGCACCCAGATAGTGCCGGAGCGCAGCATATACGTCTTGAAATAAAACATCCCGCTGTCTTCGGTGTATGCGAACATCATCGTTTCGTTGTCGATCGTGAAGTATTTGTCCCCCTTGGAAATGACGGTGTTTTTGTAAAAGGAGGAATACTTGACTTCAACTCCGTCAAGCTTTGAAAAGACGGTTATCGGCACAAACCACACCGAGGCTATCTGCGTCCAGTAATAAAGCTCCTCGTCATACCACGGCTCGTCGTTTATGAATTTCGAAGGCGACGAGCTGTCTTTTTTCACGGCGCGCAGCGAAAAGACCCCGGCGAAAGTTCCGCCGAAGATAAGTACGGCCAAAATCACGGCCGCCGTGCGCAATGTCCGGTTACAGCTCGTTTTCTTCATTTTCTTAAATTTTCCGGTTTTATGCTTCCGGTTTTTCGATAACCGGCAGTTCAATCGTGTCAAACGAATCCCGGTAATAAGCCACCGCCAGGTCTACCACGAGTCCGTAGCTCTTTGTACCCTGAGGCTGTCCCGACGCTTTCAGATAGCTGTCGTTCACCGAGTCGGTAACCTCCGCCGCCTTGCTTTCCCGATATTTATCAAAGAAGCGGTTGTAAGCCACCATTTCATAATAAGGCCGGGGGTCCATCTCCCGGAAGAAGGCCATATAAAGGTCCTTGTCCGCCGAATAAAGCGCGCTTAAAACATACTCAAGCATATTCTGGTAAGCGCTGTAAAGGATATAAGGGTCGTCGCTCTCTATCGATACAATGAAGGCGAGGAAATTCGCCTCGTCCTCGCGGTTTATCCCCCGCTGATGCGAAAGCTCGTGGCAGGCGGTGAAGGGCAGGGTGTAGTCGGGGAAATTCGTGTTTATGTTGGCTTCTCCGGTGTAAAGGGTATAAACGCCGGAGAGATGAGTGTATGTCATCGGCTCGCTCAGCAGAATCGGCTTCACCCGTGAATAAAAAGTCGGGATGAAGTCGTATTTTTCCGACGCCTTTTCATAAGCGCCGATCAGCTTGTCGTTCATCGCCTTTATCGAATAAGGCATGACCGATGCCCCGCTGCCGCCGAAGACGACGCGGTTAAGGTATTTATTTTCATTTTCCCGCAGCAGGCAGGCGGTTTTGTAAAGCTCCTCACCGCTGACGTTCTGTCTGTCAAGCCCTAATTTTTTGTCGACGGTCGTGGTATTATATCCGGCGATATAGCCTATCGACAGCAGGATATAAACGTAAGCCGCAACGGCAAAGACGGAGGTTATGAGCTTCCATACATTCCTGCTGCCCTTGATCGACATAATGATAACGGCGGTTAAAAATGCGATTATCCCGAAAGGGAGCAGCAAAACGACGATCTCCCCGAGCGAAAAGGGAAGAATATTTGTCGGCTGCGCGATGATGCACCTGACGGCGGCGCAGACGGTAAGGTTCCAGAAGTCGGCAAACGCAACGCTTCGGTAGGAAATTATATGCACCGGCACCCCCAAAATGGCAATTATGAATACAACCAGCGCAGCCGGCGTCATATAATCGAATATCCGGCTTCGTTTTTTGGTTTTTTCATCGGATATTTCTATCGCTGCCGGTTTATTGTCTGTCAAGTTTACTCCTTATACAGCCGCCTGATGTCGGGCGGCGGCTCTGAAACAATAGTGATTTGATTTTCTCCGAAAGGATCGGGGAAGCTAAGTTTCGATGCGTGCAGCGCCTGTCTTTCTATAAGCGGCGATCCTGCGCCGTAAAGCGTATCGCCCAGAATCGGGCAGCCCGCCGTTTTAAAATGCACCCTCAGCTGATGCGTCCGTCCGGTTATCGGCTCAGTTTCGACCACGGCTCCGCCGAAGAAACTTTTTCCTATAGTCTTGTACCGGGTCGATGCAAACTCCGACGGCTTGCCTTTTTCCGCCGATTCCCGCTCGATTATGCTGCCGCCTTTTCGGCGGATATAGCTTTCGATAATCCCCTGACTTGGTTCTATAATACCGTCCAAAACGGCGAGATAAGTCTTTTCCACCTTGCCCGCGATAAGCTGCTTTGACATAATCGACGCCGCCGGCTGATCCTTCGCACAGAGCACTATCCCGGAAGTGTCCCGGTCAAGCCGGTTCACCGGACGAAAGACAAACGGGACGCCGCGGCTCTTGAACAGCCCCGAGGCGGCGTTCAGAAGGCTGTCGTCAAGATGCCCGCGCGATATATGCGTCGGCATGAAAGGTGGCTTGTCGAAAGCGATAAGCCGCTCGTCTTCGTAAAGAATCGAAACGCCGGAGCTTTCAAAGTCGGTTGGCGGGGCGTAATTCATGTTTGCGGCAGACTCCCTGTCTTCGAATGAAAGGGTAAGCACATCGCCTTCGCTAAGCACCTGCCGCACTGTGGCAAATTCGCCGTTGACAAGTATCCCGCCCTCGGTAGTCTTGAGACGGATGCAGATCCGCCTTGATATATCCCTCCGGCGCAGGAAAGCTTTAATGTCCTTTCCCGCGTCGGATTCGGATATTATGTATTCCATCTATACCGGTTTATTCGACGACAACCGACCAGCCTTCCGGTCCTTCGGCCTTGCCCCACTGAATCGCGGTGAGGCTGTCGTAAAGCTTCTGGCTGACAGGACCGATCTTTCCTCCGTTGAGGATCATCTTGTTGCCGTCGTCATTAAGCTCGCCGATCGGAGAGATTACCGCGGCGGTTCCGGTACCGAAGGCTTCGTCGAGTCTTCCTTCATCGTTTGCGCGGACGATCTCTTCGAGGGATATCTTCCGCTCGGTCACCTTGTATCCCCAGCTCTTCAGCAGATGTATGCAGGAATCGCGGGTAACGCCGGGAAGAATCGAGCCTTCGTCGAGCGAAGGGGTAAGCACATCTCCGTCGACGACGAAAAAGACGTTCATCGCGCCGACTTCGTCGATGTATTTATGCTCAATTCCGTCAAGCCAGAGCACCTGAGCGTAGCCCATCTCCTCGGCTTTCTGCTGACCGATGAGGGAGCAGGCGTAGTTTCCGCCGACCTTCGCGTATCCGGTTCCGCCTCTGACGGCGCGGGTGTAGTGCTTTTCTACGAAAATCCTGACCGGATTTATCCCCGAGGCGTAATATGCGCCGACAGGGGAAAGGATTATCGCGAAAAGATAGCTTTCCGACGGATGAACTCCCAAAAACGGGTCGGTCGCGATGATAAAGGGACGTATATACAGCGAAGTTCCCGGTTTGGTCGGAATCCAGTCGGCGTCGTATTTAACGATGGCTTTGACGGCGTCGATGAAATCTTCCTGCGGAAGTTCGGGGATAATCATTCTTTGGTTGGTTCGGTTCAGCCGCTTTGCGTTCATGTCGGGGCGGAAGAGCAGAATCTTGCCCTCCGGCGAGAGATAAGCTTTCATACCCTCAAACATCTCCTGTGCGTAATGGAATACCATTGTCGCGGGCGAGAGGGAGAGGTTTTCGAACGGAACTATCCGCGCGTCATGCCAGCCCTGTCCTTCGTTATAATCCATCAGGAACATATGGTCGGTGAAATAGCGGCCGAAGCCTAATTTTGTCTGATCCGGCTTTTCTTTTTTATTTTGAGTCGGGGTTATTTTGATATTGAGCATGGTTTCTCCTCCGTATGAAATACTTATCTATTATATTATAATACCTTGTGCATTATTTTTCAACCCGATTATAATAAATTTACATCCAATCGGTTAATTTTCAATATAAAAATCGCCGCTCCCGTAGAAGCGGCGCGATTTTACGGAGTTTTCGGGTCAATACCCGTCAATGAAATTATTCGGCGTTGTTGTATCTGCCGATAAAGAGTATCTCTCCGGTCTCGTTGTCGCGGATAAGATAGGTAAACGGCCTGTCGCAGATAAACTCGATCGGTTTTTCGGGA
>JAAZGC010000195.1 GCA_012511425.1 Clostridiales bacterium
GCAGGCAACTCCGGCGTTATTGACAAGCAGATCAAGCCTGCCGTATTCTTTATCGATTTTATCGCGGATATTTAGCCTGTCATCGGCAGATGATATATCGCATTTAATGTAATTTTCGCCCTCCATGTTTTCATGAACATCCGAATAGACTACTATATATCCTTCTTTTTTTAGCTTATCCGCAATACCTTTTCCGATTCCCTGAAAAGAACCGGTTACCAAAGCAACTTTTTTCATTACAAACCTCCTGTTTTTTATCAGTTTTTATTGAAAGTTTTCTCGTAAAGATTCCGATAATATGTATTGAATACCGCGCATCCGCTTACCTGATTTGCTCTCATAAGTTCGGTACACCTTGAACAGGCGACGCAGCATTTTCTCACATCAAAACTACCGGCAAGATAGTCCCGCCATAACATCGGATAAGCAAGTGAAGCGCGTCCGAAACCGACAAAATCACAAATGCCTGAGTTTAAAAGTCTCTCTGCCTGCCATATAAGATCCTTTCGATAATATGAAAGCCCCGAACCGACAATCGGAAGGGAAGGATAAAACTGTTTTATATGACGCTCGATATATTCGAACCGTGAAAGTCCCTGCTCAGGAGTTTCTGGCGGAGTATATGAACCTCGGCGAAAAGGGCGATTGATATGAGGATTGTAATAAGGGTTACCCACCGTTACATTCAAAAATTCCATCCCGATGACCATTAACTCACCTATAAGCCTGTCGGATTCGGATAAATCAAGCTCACCGTCAGGTGTGGTTCCGAAGCCGTTTGGATAAGGAACCATATCCGAAACGCCTATCCGCGCACAAAGCAATAGCCTGTCTCCGACAGCATTCTTCGCAGCCCTCATACAGTCCTTGTAAAGTCTTGTACGGTTTTCATAGCTTCCGCCATAACGCCCAGGACGATTGAAAGCAGAAAGCAATTCCTGAAAAAGATATCCGTGGCAGCTTTTGACATCAACCCCATCGAACTCGGCTCTCTCGGCAAGCAAAGCTGCCGAATAATACATTCCGTGAATAGTGTCGAGATATTCGTCGGAAGCGATGTTATCATCTGTCATCGGTTTTTTAGCTTCATAAACCGGATTTCTGTAAGCTATCATCGGTTTTATGCTTTGACGGCCCGAGTGGGTAAGCTGGACTATTATTATCGGATTGACACCGGTCGTTTCTCCTGCAGTCCTACGCATAAGATCGACAAGTTTTTTGTATGAATCAAGATTCTCCTCTGTCAGCATCATCTGCCGGGTGTTAGTTCTGCCCTCAGGGCAAACTGCGGATGCTTCCATCCAGATTATCCCCGCTCCCGATTTTGCTTCGGTCAGGTATTTTTCAATAGTAAGTTCGGATGGCGATCCGTCCTCATTGCAGTCACAGCCTTCCATAGGCTGGAAGACAATTCTGTTTTCAATCAGTCTTCCGCGTAAATTATAGCTTTGTTCCAACATAATAATAACTCGTGTTCTGTTAATTACTCATAATAATATTATACCACATTGTTTTGCTGTGTCAACACATTAATTACGCATATCCCCAACTTGACAAATCCGTTGAAGTGTGCTATACTTTTTTCATAAATTAACACAGTCCCGGAAAGAAACGGAGTTGTTTATGAAAAAGAAAGTAATCTGCGCCGGGCATATCTGCCTTGATATAACGCCGAAGTTTAAATCTGAGACTTTTAATGATTTCAGCCATATTTTTGTTCCGGGTCACCTTACCGAAGTCGGCGGCGCTGCCATCCATACCGGCGGTTCGGTAGCGAATACCGGCCTTGCGATGAAGCTTTTTTTGGAAGATAAAGCTGACGTCGTTCTTAAAGGCATTGTCGGAGATGACGATTTCGGCCGTTTGGTATTGAATATTCTTGATAATCACGGCGCATCCGAGGGAATGATTATTGATAAAGACGCATCATCTTCCTATACGATCGCTCTTGCCGTGCCGGGATATGACCGGATGTTTTTCCATAATCCCGGCCCAAACGATACATTTGATTCATCTTTTATAACCGAAGACGACCTGAAAAGCGTATCGCTGTTTCACTTCGGTTATCCGACTTTGATGAAGAAAATGTATGAAAACGACGGCGCCGAGACTATCAAACTTTTCAAAAAAGTGAAAGCAGCCGGATGTATCTCTTCGCTTGACCTTACAGTCGTCGATACCAACTCTGAAGCGGCAAAGAGCGACTGGGGATATGTCATAAAAAGTGTTCTTCCTTTTGTGGATATATTCACTCCGTCAGCCGAGGAGGTCTGCTATATGCTTGATCCCGAACTGCTGAAAGAATGGAAAAACAAAGCCAAAGGGCAGGATGTTACAGCCGTTATAGATATTGATAACGAAATAAAGCCTCTTGCGCAGAAATGCCTTGACCTCGGAGCAAAAATCGTTCTCCTGAAATGCGGGAAACCCGGTATATACTGCGTAGCTGCCGATAAAAACAAGCTTGCCGATATAAGTGATAAATTAGGTATATCGGGAAATTCCTGGAGTAATTTCTCGGCATTCGAACAAAGTTATACCCCGAGGCAGCTGCTCTCCGGAACCGGTGCCGGAGATACGTCGATAGCTGCTTTCCTTAGCGCAATCATCACCGGACGTGATCCGGAAAACTGCCTGCGTCTTGCCTGCGCTGCCGGCTGCTCCTGCCTTGAGGGCTACGATTCCCTGAGCGGACTCAGACCGTTTGATCAGCTTGAAAAGCGCATTGCCGACGGTTGGCGCAAATCCGGTAAAGACGACTTGTAACAAGTCACATAATGATTCCGGCGCGGTCTTTAGAACCGCGCCGGAGCTTATTTATGCCTTATAATTATAAACATGATAACCCGCTTCAACGGTTTTTTGAACACCGCCGAAGTCGATATCTGCCTTTACTCCAAACGGAATCTGGCAATACAGCTGATATTCGCCGTATTTTTTTGTCCATCTGACCGAAATCTTACCGTATGGCGAATTCACCGAAGCCTGGCAGGACAAAAGACCGCATTCATTCGCCGGCGCAATTCTGACTCTGCGGTATCCGTCCTCAAGCGGCTGAATTCCGGCAAGATGAGCATAGAACCAATAACCGACAGCTCCATACATCGGATGACAATGGGAGTTCATGCCGGGGTTCTTTTTGAGTTCAAACCGTTCCCAAACGGTAGTTGCTTCGTTTTGGAGCATAAAACCATATGAAGGATAACTTTCACTCATTAAAAGCTCAAGCGCTTTGTCTGAATGTCCCCGGGCAGTCAGCACATCAAAGAGATATCTGGTGCAAAGGTTGCCGGTCGTAATACGATTGCCGTCAGCTTCGATCTTTTTGACAAGTACATCTGCGGCATCCTGTGCATCCTTACTTTCAATAATACCAAGCCAGACAGGGAAGCACTGGCAAGCCTGGCTCATCGGCTGCGGTGATTCTCCGTCTTCAAGAGTAGATTTATCGGCGAATATGCCGTTCCCGCAATACCATTTTTCAAGAAAAGCTGTTTTAATCTTTTCGGCAAGTCCTTCATATTTTTCGACATCATCAGTATTGCCGAGTATCCCGGCAAACTTAGCTATCAGCTTACAGTTAAGATATGAATAGCCGGTTGACATAAAGATTCCCGGTGTGATTGCCGAATTTGCCCCGTCCTGTTCCGGATAACCGATGCAGGCAAAAGCCGGAGACGCCCAATCACCGTAATAGCTGTAATTTACAATATAATTCTCGGATTTTGAAAGCAGCACATCTTCCCATGCTTTGTAGCCTTCATAACCTATCTCTATGGAAGCGGCACGGCCGTTGTGCAGCCAGTCCATGTATCCGGCCATGAGGAATGAAGTGCAGACGGGGTCAGCCGGATGACCGCCCCATACAGCAGGTGCGGTGCATTGAAATGCGCCGTCGCCGAAACGCTGCTGCGTATCAACTATATCTGCTGTAATTTTAGGCCATACCCGACCGGTTTCAAAATTATACGGCGTTTCCTCGAAGCGCACCGTTGCGTCATTCATCCAACCCATACGCTCATCGCGCTGAGGGCAGTCGGTAAGAATTGAATGGATGTTCGCAAGCTCGGTTTTGACGCCAATATCGTTGATCGCATTAAGCATGGGACTGCCGCAGCGGAAATCTCCGCGCAAGCCGATATTTGAATATCTCGAAACGGATATGATATCCATGTCGGTAAGTATATCTGGATATCCCGTAACTTCTGCATAACGGAAGCCGTGATAGGTAAATTCCGGCTCGTAAAACACATCATCATCACCGGAATAAGTATAGTTGTCAGTCTGTTCGGCTCCTCTGAGCGGTGCTGTATAAAGATTTCCGTTTTCATCAAGCACTTCTGCGTGACGGATTGTTATTTTCGTTCCAGGTGCTGCCTTCGGCAGGCGAATCTGAGTTACACCTGCAATGTTCTGACCGAAGTCTACAATAAACCGCCCTTTTTCCGGCTGCCAGACATCAACAGGCGAATAAGTCTCCTGATCAAGTATCGGCGGAAAAACCATCGGCGTCATAACGGTGTTTTCCGAAGGCGGAGCGGTTAATTCAACAGTATTCCATTCTTCCTCAAATCGCGCATCATAATGCTCACCGTTGAAGATACCGGCATATGTAACCCCGAAATACGACCATTTCCATTCATCATCGGTCGTAATGTCATATTCGCTGCCGTCTTTATGACGAATTCTCAGCAGAGCTGTAAGCTGAATGGGACCGGAAAAGTTTGCGCCCTTTCCGTCATTAAGATTTTTCAGCATTCCGGAGGCCTCATATCTCCAGCCATTTGCAACATCGACGGTTAGTGTATGCTTTCCCGGCGTCAGATCCGCAGGATTCGGATATGCCACATAACAGCAGCGCATGTCATAATCGGTGAAAGCCGGATCTAATACCGCATCATCTATTTCAAAACCGTCAATTCTTACCTTCTGATATCCGATACCGCAAACGTAAAGGCAGCATGACTCGATATCTTCCGGTATCTCAACCTCACGGCTGAAGCGGACAGGACGGTATTTTTCACGCTCGCCTTTGCAGGTAATCCAGGGTGCTGTCCAGTTATCCAAGAGAATATAATCAAATGCATCGCATACAGATCCGACAGAACCGCTGTTTCCCCATACTTTTATTTTAAATTCAACCCTGTCGCCTGCTTTCAGCGTTTCGCCTGCGTAAGTCAATTTCTGCTTATCGGTTTCAACTTTGCCGGTATTCCAGATACATTTTCCGTCACACAGGAATTCCGCTTCATAAGCTGTCTGAAATGTATCATTTCCGATACATCCGACAGCCCAAGATATCTCAGGATTATTTGTAAGCGCCTGGTTTCCTCTTAGTGAAGAAATCAGTGCACCATCCAATCTCAAATCGTATATTTTTAACATGACTCTCCTCCGTATATTATTTGCTTAAACCATTATAACACCGAACCGGTTTTAATGGTGAACTTAATGAAAACAAATAGAATTATATCAAAGATATTTTTTAAGGAAGAACACTTGAAATTCTGCTGATTAACATATATAATATTACAAAGGGGGTATTTATCATGTCTTTTAAATGTATAAAACTGTTTTCTTTATTAATTGCCGCCGTATTAACATTAACGGGTCTTTCTTCATGCGGGGGTTCTGCCGACAAGAATATCGATGCTCAGACTGCCGGTAACGATGAAACAACCGCTTTAACCGAAGAAACAACGACGGAACCGGCAGAACAGCTGTAACTGCCCGAGCTGGATTTAGGCGGCTATACTGTTAATATGGTTACGGTTGACAGGTATAACGACCATTTCAAGCTTGACTCGGAAATGACCGGCGATCCGTTGGATGACGCAGGATATAATCGAAACCTTGCCATGTCGGAACTTCTTAATGTCGATTTCAATGTAATCGAAGTCAGTGACCCGCCGCAGGCATTCAAAAAATCCGTGATGGCAGGCGATAATGCTTATGATTTTATCTTCCCGCATGCAACGGGCGGAGTTGCCTCTCTTGTAACCGATCATCTGCTTTACGACTGGAATAAACTCGACCATGTCGATTTCTCAAAGCCATGGTGGAATCAGTCAATGACAAATTCGCTCGGTATCGGAAACAGGCTTTATTATGCTTCCGGAGATATAGTAATGGCCTGGCAGGGAATGAATACCATTCTTTTTAACAAAGATTATCTCGAACAGGTAAATCTTGAAAAAGACCTTTACGACACCTGCTTTGACGGCGAATGGACAATTGATTACATGACGAAAATTATAAAGGGTATTGTATCAGATGTTGACGGCGACGGGGAGATGACAAAAGCAGACAAATATGGTTTATTAACCGACGAATGTGGCTTTTCATATGTCTATGCTTCGGATATCCGAATTACAACTCCCGATGAAAACGGTTGGCCTCAGCTTTCCATGTATAATGAAAAAATGCTGGGGCTCGTTCAGAAATATTACGATCTTATCTGGTCCGGAGATGTAATATTAGACGTATACAGCAGTGTTTCATACGCAACCAGCACATACCGTGATATGATACTTGAAGGACGCTGCTTCCTCGCAAGCCTTGATATAGGCAGCCTTTGTTCTTATCTACGCGAGATAGAACACGAATTCGGCATCCTGCCGATACCGAAATACGACGAAGCGCAGGAAAAATACCGTGTGTTCTGCGGCGCCGGTCTTATTTGTATTCCGGTAAATGCTCCCGACACCTCGCGCACCGGAGCAATAGCAGAAGCAATGGCATACTACAGCTATCAGTATATCCGGCCTGCGTTCTTTGATATAGTCCTTGAAAACAAAGCCGTCCGCGATGAAAACTCTTATAAGGTAATCCAGTTCATGCACGAAAACAAAGTTTTCGACTTCGGATTCAACTTCGACTCAACCGGTTCCGCATACAACATGATAACCGAAGTTGTTATAAAGAAAAAGAGCACCGACTTTGCTTCCTATTATGCAAAGAACGAAACTAAGATCATGAAAAACTTCCAGAAGATCATTGATGCGGTTATGAATGAAAGTTAAACCTTAATGCGATTGTATAAAATCGCTTAAAATAATAATTTAACAAAGGAATCCATAATGAAAAATCAGCGCTTTAAAACACTCGCCGTCATTTTATCGGTTATGCTTCTTGCCATCCAATTATTTTCCTGTAGTGACAAAACTGAATCGCCAGCCATCCTCTCGGATACAACCGCATCCGTCGCTTCGGATGCAGAAGGCGAAACAACGACAGAACCCGAAGAAACTGCTCCGGATTATGATCCCAAAATCGCACCTTATGACAGCGGTGGGCATATATTCAATATTCTCTACAACGGTAACGACTTTGAACCGAATCTTGATTTCGCCGCCGTAGAGCTTAACGGAGAAGCGCTGAACGACGCAATTTTCATGCGTAATTCCAAGCTCAATGAAAAATATAACATGGAAATAAAAGCAACGTTCAAGGATGACGGCACGATCGTTTCTTCTGTTTCAAAGGCAGTAAAAGCCGGAACACCCGACTTCGATATGGTAGAGGTTAACGGCAACTTTTCAATGAACCTGGCCATTGCCGGCGTATCCTGTGATCTCGATAATATTCCGTATATTGATTTCGAAAAACCATATTGGAACAGTTTCATGCTTGACGGTTCGTCTATCGGCGGCAAAAACTACTTTGTATACGGCGATATGAACATACACGCTCTCGGCGCGACTCCCTGCACACTCTTCAACAAAGTGGTTCACGCAAATTACGGTTTCGAAGATCTTTACACAATTGTGAGAGAAGGCCGCTGGACATTCGATTCGATGGGCGAGATGATAAAAGCCGTAACATCGGATTTGGACGGAGACGGCAAAATAACCCAGCTTGATA
Source organism: Clostridiales bacterium (assembly GCA_012511425.1). Taxonomy (GTDB): domain Bacteria; phylum Bacillota; class Clostridia; order Oscillospirales; family CAG-272; genus JAAZGC01. The sequence goes on from JAAZGC010000195.1 coordinate 7,864, forward strand.
CTTTGGGATTTATAGGAAATACCTTTGTTATAGACTGCTTCTTATCCGGAACCGGATATCAGACCATTCCGAAAGATGAAAACGACCTTCCATACCTTGCAATCGACAATCCCGAATATATAAACGTAGTTGACTCTATCGTTACCCTCTGCAAATACGATAACGGCACCTATATCTGCGACAGGTATGCCGGAGTCGACCGCGAATACGCCCCGATGGATGCTTTGGCTGCAGACAGAGCTTTGTTCTGGATTGCGAACCTTAAGGGTGTTGAGCGTATGCGAAACATGATCTCCGACTTTGGAATCGTTCCGATTCCCAAACTCAACGAAATACAGCAGGATTATAAAATACACTATCAGGCTAATATCGGTGCGGCAATTTCCATCCCCCTGGTAGTTGCGGATCAGGATCTCGTCGGAATGGTGCTTGAAGACTGCGCTTATATGTCGGATCAAACGGTTCAGCCGGCTTATATCGAAACACTGCTTAAGGGAAAGTTCCTCCGTGACGATGCCTCTGAAGAAACCATGCGCATTATGCTTTCGAGCTACTACGCTGATCTTGGTTTCATGCTGAACGGTCAGGGAATAGACATTCTAACACAGCTCAGAACCCTTGTTTCGAAAGAAAGCACCGATGTCGCATCAAAAATCGCAAAACTTAATACTTCGTATCAAAAGAAGCTTGATAAAGTCATTGCCACTTATGAAAACGCAGAATAATATTATCTAAATAAACAGCGCCGTCCGTTTTTAAATGCCGGACGGCGCTGTTTCGATACTTATATTGTGATTTTTATCACCAACCGAACTTCTGATAATTGGGTTCGACAACCTCTTTGTTATAATCGCTGCCGCCGGGGAAATTAGCTGATTTTAATATACCCGGAGTGATACCTTTTTCGAGCAGTTTTTCAACAGCCACCGAGGTAATGCTCCACATAATATAATTGGAGCCCATCCCCGATGCGGCGCCGAATTTCGCTTCTATTCCGTCGACATCAAGCATGGCTTCGGCTGCCGGAGCGCAGTTGTCGAGTGTCAAAGTTGCGATTTCATAAAGCTTTTTTCCTGAGGGATGTACCGGATCAACCTTTACGGCATACTCCATCGAAGTAAAGGCGATTACTTTTATACCGAGCTTTACGGCTTCATAAGCAAGATCAAC
>JAAZGC010000196.1 GCA_012511425.1 Clostridiales bacterium
CTTTGTCTGTTTCATTGTTTGCGCTTGTCGTGAGAATGCCGTTTTCCCATATTACCTTAGGCCCGTTAACAACGGTCTTGTTTCCTTTGCCTATCGTGTTGTGATGGACAAAAGGCAGGTGAACCACATCCAGCTGGTTCTCTATACATCTTGAATAATGGGCGTTCCAATGATCTTCCAACTCGCTGTATACATAAGTGTCATCTATTTCCGAATCAAAGAAAGCCGGCTCTTCGTTTTTTGACTTGTCTTCGTCTCCGTACCACAGATATATGATATCCTGCTTTTCTTTGACCGGGTATCTTTTGACGTTAAATCGGCTTATGTTTTCGTCGGATGCCTTTCCGTTTGCCGGGATGTGCCGGCAGTTTCCTTCTTTGTCAAACTGAAGTCCGTGAAAAGGGCAGGCAATGCATTCGCCTTTAACTTTACCGAGGCTCAGGGCAGCGCCTCTGTGCGTACATTGGTCGACGACACAGCCTAATTCACCCGTGCCGTTCCTGAAAAGGGCAAGATCTAAGTTAAGCCTTCGAACGGCGGTTATTTTATTTTTCCGAACTGCTTTTGACGGAAGTATTGCATACCACTTGTTTTGGATCATTTCGATATCTCCGGTTGTTGGTTTTGTTAAAAATCATTACCCGGATAACGATTACTCCGGGCTTTTGATAAAATAATTTTCTTGATTTAAGGCTTATGAATGTAATACAGGGAAAAATAAAATCAGCCGTTTGCAAGATATTTTTGTCTATCTTAAAATAATACGGCTGATTCGTTATTTATATAAGATATTTATTTTGTTTCGGGATATGCGCCTATTGCATTCGCGACCCTATATATTTCGGCAAACTCGGCAGCTTTTGCGGCGCAGAAAGCGCGCATTTCAGCCTGCTGTTCGGTTGTGAAAGCATCAAGATCACCGGGTTTGAGTTTATTCTTATACATGCGGTCAAGGATAAGCGCGTAGTTTATATCAAGTGAAATTATGCCTGACTTCTGTTTGCAGACGACAAGCCTTGATTTTCCTTCGAGCAGCAGGCGAACTGCTTCATAGCCCATCTGGGAAGCGAGTATTCTGTCGCGCGGGGAAGGAATGCCGCCGCGAAGGATATGAGCGGGGCGGCAGAACTTGGTTTCAACTCCGGTAGCGGTTTCAAGGCGTTTTGCAAAGTCTTCGCAGTAATTTTTAACGCCCTCTTCTTCCTTCTTGAACTTGACTCCCTCGGCGATAACTACGATAAAGCTGCGTTTTCCCTGCTTCTTTGCATTTATGATGTTTTTGAATATTTCTTCTTCGGAATAAGGGCATTCGCAGGTAAGTATTCCGGAAGCTCCCGCCGCTGCTCCGGCTTCAAGTGCGATATAACCGGCATTTCGTCCCATCAGCTCTACCACATTGCAGCGCGCATGAGATTCGCAGGTGTCACGTAGCTTGTCTATAAGCTCTACGGCTGTATTCAGCGCGGTGTCAAATCCTATCGATTCATCTGTTGCGGTTATGTCGTTGTCTATGGTTGCCGGAAGTCCGATGCAGGGAATACCGCGGTTGGTAAGGTCGGTTGCTCCGCGGAAGGTGCCGTCGCCTCCGATTGCGACTATAC
>JAAZGC010000197.1 GCA_012511425.1 Clostridiales bacterium
GCATCTCTTACATCATATGTGAGACACGAAAGTAATTTCCCGAAGTCCCCCATGTTCAAAACCTCGAACAATGCCCATACAGGGACACCGCTGTAACTCATATTGTTATAAAAATGAGTAATATTCGGGTTGTTGCTTCTATAAAAACTGAAAAGATATGACTGCACAGTACTCTGAAGGCTCAGCTTATTCTCCTGTTTCTCATGTCTTTTTCTTTCCGGCAAACTTGGATCTGTGTTATAATTCTCAACCGCTTTATCATACATATCCTGTATGCTTTCGGATTTCGTCTCATCCAGAATACAAATCAGTGCGATGTTTTTTACCGCAGTTTCAATGTACATTATTTTATCGTAAAATAACGATTTCAATTTCGAGTCAAACTCAATCGTTGCATTAATTTCTTTATATAACGTAAACGGAATTCGGTTTTGTGAATTTTTAAAAATCTGTATCCTTTATATCCATGATAATATCCGGTGTTTTATCAGCTGTCTTTTTTCAACATCGCCGGATATTGCGATTCCGCTGTCTCTTAAGTGCTGCATTAAATCATTAATCGTTTTATATCCCATAAAAAACCCCTCATGAAATTTATATCGTGAATATTATATCACATATATTTGAAATTATCAATACATTACGAGCATCATAAATCAGAAAACTAAAAACACCATTAAAAATTCCCCGCAGCCCAAAGACTCGGGCGGCGGGGATCTCCGAAAACAGGTCTTACTGATTTTCCTCTTCCTTCTTCATCCTTGCCTGCGTTTTGAGACGGATTTCGGTATTCAAAATGCTTTTTCTTAGACGAATATTCTTCGGCGTCACCTCGATAAGCTCGTCGGGGGCGATGTATTCAATAGCTTCTTCAAGGCTCATCCGTATCGGCGGCGTAAGTATCAGCGCTTCGTCGGCGCCGGTCGAGCGGATCGCCGTCAGGTGCTTTTTCTTGCAGACGTTGACCGCGATGTCGCCCTGCTTCGGGTTATCGCCGACAATCATGCCTTCGTAAACCTGCGTCTGGCTGCCGATAAACAGCGAGCCGCGATCCTGCGCTCCGAAGCAGCCGTAAGCGGTCGACTCGCCGTCTTCCGATGCGACGAGAGAGCCGGTCAGCCGGGTCAGCGCGGCGCCGGATTTATACGGCCGGTATCCGTCGAAAACCGAGTTCAAAATCCCCTCGCCGCGGGTGTCGGTCATAAATTGCGAGCGGTAGCCGAAGAAAAGCCGGGTCGGGATTATATATTCGATGCGGGTGCGGGAGCCGCGGAGCCCCATTGTGATAAGCTCGGCGTGGCGGGCGCCCATCTTTTCCATAACCGAACCGACGGCGGCTTCGGGAACGTCGATGATGACCTTCTCGACCGGCTCCATTCGAACGCCGTCTGCTTCCTGATACAGGACGTGCGGCGACGAAACGGCAAGCTCATAGCCTTCCCGGCGCATATTTTCGATAAGTATCGAAAGGTGCTTCTCGCCGCGGCCGGCGACCAAAAATTCGTCGGTGGTAACGCCGTCGCTTACGCGGAGGGAGACGTCGCGCATCAGCTCCTTATAAAGCCGGGCGCGGAGCTGGCGGGAGGTGACATACTTGCCCTCTCTGCCGGCAAACGGGCTGTTGTTGACCGAAAAAGTCATCTCAATCGTCGGCTCGCCGATTTTGATAAAGGGCAGCGGGGTCGGGTCGAGCGGGGTCGTCACCGTGTCGCCTATCGTGATGTTTTCGACGCCGGAAAAGCAGACGATGTCGCCGACGGTAGCAGTCTCGACCGGCATTCGGTTAAGGCCGTCGAACTGAAATATCGAAACTATCTTTGAGCGGTAGTCGGTTTCGGCATCATGGAAATTTTTGACGACGATTTCTTCGTTTGCCCGGACAACTCCGCGGTCGACGCGGCCGATGCCGATTCTTCCGACATAGTCGTTGTAGTCGATGCTGGAGACGAGGAGCTGAAGTCCCTCGCTTTCATCCCCTTCGGGGGCGGAAATATGATTCAGAATTGCATTAAAGAGCGGCTGTAGGTCCTCTCCCGGAAAGTCGGGGGAAAGGGAAGCCGTTCCGGCGCGTCAGGAGCAGTAGATTACCGGCGAATCTATCTGTTCGTCCGTCGCGTCAAGGTCGAGCAGCAGCTCGAGTACCTCGTCTTCGACTTCGCCGAGACGGGCGTCCGGCGTGTCTATCTTATTTATGACGACGATGACGCGGTGGTTGAGCGCCAGCGCCTTTTCGAGCACAAAGCGGGTCTGCGGCATCGGCCCTTCGGCGGCGGCGACGAGGAGCAGCAC
>JAAZGC010000198.1 GCA_012511425.1 Clostridiales bacterium
AATATGGCTGACCGTTTTCATCTTTCTCGGTTATCCGGACATCGGAGCCGACAAGCAATGCGTCTATAAAGCGAATCGATGTAGTGCAGTATCCGAACTGATCCTCTTCGTCGGCTTTGCTGTTGCCGTTGAGGTCGAGATAAGCGCCGCTTACTCTTTCATACATAGAGTCAAGTGTCCACTTGCCTTCGTTGACAAGATCATACATGTTGTCCCGGAACATGTTCTCATACAGATTCTTGTTATAGAACATGAGATAGGTGGAACCAATCATCATTATCGTGATATCGCCGGCCATCAGATAGCATTTGTTGTCAATGGTGAGGTTGGTTATAAAGTCTTTTACCCACCAGGGCTGATCAAAATCGAGGTAGGGCATATTTAAAAGATTCAGATACATACCCTCAACCGCAAGAGGCGCCATCTGACTCATTTGGTTAACAGCGATGTCATATTCATCCGAACCGGCGGTTACTGCTTTTTTTACGGCAGTATTAACCTCCGCTCCGCTGTGAACCGTTGCGGTTACAGGAATTGTCTTTATTTTAATATTAAGCCTGTCTTCTATCTTTTGATTGCGGCGGAAAATTGCGGTTTCAACAACATCACCGGTTTCACTTTCAGAGAATATCTCTTTATCACGAAGATCTCCGTCTGAGCGATGGACAATTTTAATCTCCGTTCCCCCGAAATCAAGGTCGGGAGGAAGATTGTCTGTCAGTTCTGTTTCGGTTTGAGTTTCTGTGATTTCGGCAGTAAGCGGTGCGGTGGTCTGCTCGGGTGCAGAAGTCGAAGGTGTGCTGCCGCAAGCTGTTATAAATGAAACTGTGAGCAGCGCCGCCAGAACCATTGAAGAAATTCTGTATTTAACCACCATATGTCCTCCTGTATCAGTCGAAAACTTCGTTTACTTTGATAACTTCTCCGCCGTTGTCAAGAGATTTGATCGCAGCGTGGATTACCCGCTGTGCATTATAGCCTTCAAGTCCGCTTCCGTCAATATCTTCCGGCTTGCAGCCCGAATCAACCTGCTTTACGAAGGTATGAATGCGGCAGCGGAAGGTATCTTCGAAATCACGGTAACCGTCGAATACTGGGTTTGTATATACTTCCTTTACCATGCTGTCGGCAGGATAAAGGGTGGCTTCGCGCCACATATCTTCGAAGATAAAGCGCCCGTTGGTTCCGGCTACTTCGCAGCGTTCCATCGGATGACCGCGCTTTATGTCATAGGACGAGGTCAGATGTCCGACGGCTCCGCATTCGAATTTCATATTTATCGAAGCTGAAGACCAGATATCGCGCCCCGGCGCTTTCATCGCAAAGCAGGATACTTTTTCTACGGGTCCCATGAAATGCTGCATGATATTGACGCTGTGCGGGTTGAGCGCTTTAAGATGATAGTATACCGAGTCAAGAGGCATGAATTTGCCGATCCAGAGCGCCATGTTGCAGAAAAGCAGCGTGCCGATGCGTCCGTCCGCCATCCATTTCTCCGCCTGTCTTGCGGGCGGGGTGAAACGATGGTTAAAGTCAATTCCGTAGCAAACGTTCATTTCTTTTGCTTTGGCAACCATTTCCGCCGCATGCCTTAAGTCGTTGGATATGGGTTTTTCGCCCAGTACATGGCATCCCGCCTCAAGTGCCTGCATAGTCGGTATGTAATGATCGCTTGAATATTCAAACCCGCCGGTTGAAATCGATACTATATCCGGTTTTAAGGCGTCGAGCATTTCCCGGGCATCGTAGAAGCAGGGAACACCGAAGGTATCCCGGGCGTTATCCGCTCGATCGTGACGGATATCGCAGACACCGACAAGCTCTGCTGCCGGACTGCTTTGATATGCGCGGGCATGAGTAAAGCCGATATGCCCCATTCCTATTACACAAGCTCTCTGCATTATAAAGATCCTTTCCAGAAACGCGCTGTCCGCGCGGAGGTTCCGGCTTCGGGCCGGAGCCGCTGCGCAGAACATTAAAACGCTGTTGAGTTAATTATAAAGATATATACTCTATGTTCGGTTTCAGTTTCCGGCCATTTCCTTCTTCTTTTTATCGGCGAGTTCCTGAATTTTCTTTGCCTCATCGGG
>JAAZGC010000199.1 GCA_012511425.1 Clostridiales bacterium
ATATGGTTTATCAGGCTTTACCAAAAATTTATCTCTCCGCTTAAGCCTCCGTGCTGCCGCTTTACCCCAACATGCAGCGAATATGCAGTAAATGCATTGAAAGAATGGGGATTTATCGCTGGAACCGTGCTTTCCGTCTGGCGGATACTTCGGTGTAATCCTTTCGGCAGAGGCGGATACGACCCGGTGCCGGAAAACCGTTATAAAGGCAAATTGCTTTCCCTTATAAAACGCAATTCTTTAAAGAAAAACAACACAAACAATAAGAGCGATTAATATGTCATCTATTTTTGATTTTATCAGTGTGCCTTTCGGATATGTCGTACGATTTTGTTACAGCTTCACGCATAACTATGCCGTCGCGCTGCTCATATTTGCCGTATTGATAAAACTGCTTTTGCTCCCGCTGAGCATAAAACAGCAGAAGAATCAAGTCATGCAGGCGAAGCTGCGTCCGAAAGAAATGGCGATCCGGCAGAAATATGCCGGGCGTGACGACAACGTAACCAAGCAAAAGGTCCAGCAGGAAGTAATGGACCTTTACCAGCGGGAGAAATTCAATCCCATGGGCGGCTGTCTTCCTATGGCTGTTGAACTTATTATCATCTGGGCGCTCTATTCCGTTATAACGAGTCCGCTGAAGTATCTCTGTCAGCTCAACGCCGACATTATAACCGCGATAACCGAAAAGATCACCGAACTTGGCGGCGCCGCGAATATGAGCCAGATAAAAATGGTTGCCTTCATTAGGGAGAATTTCCAGAGTTTTACATCGATACTCCCCGAAGGTTTCACCGAAAAAAGCCTGCCCGACTTCCGTTCGATATTCGGACATCTCGATCTCGGACAGACACCTGCTTTGAAAGAGCCCTCTCTGCTTTGGATTATCCCTATTGCAACTTTCATCATTGTATTTGCTTCAATGAAGATAACCCGGAAATTCACCTACCAGGCCCCCGGAACCGAGGATCAGATGAAATCCATGAAGATAATGGATTTCACAATGCCGCTCATCTCGGTCTGGATCACTTTTACCGTTCCTGCGGTCGTAGGCCTTTACTGGATCTATCAGAACATCCTTAACGCACTTAAACAGGCACTGCTTTGGAAACTTTATCCCGTTCCGAAATTCACCGAAGAAGAAATCAGACAAGCTCAGAAAGAATACAACGGCAAGGTTCAGAGAGCCCCTGCTGCCGAAAAACCTCGCTCGCTCCACCGTATTGATGACGATGATTTCCCCGATGAACTCCGCAAAAAGAATCAAAATAAACAGGAAAAAACAAATCTGATTGCCAAAGCCGAACTTAAAGATGAATCGGATAAAAGCACAGACGATAAGCACGAAAACAACAACGAAAATAAAGACGAATCGGCAGAGAATTCTTCAGACGAATGAACAGAGCGACTTTGTTTATTATAACGGCAATAATTGAATTGCAGAGGATTATTATATGGTAAAAAAAGAAACGATAGCCGAAGGAAAGACTGTAGAAGCCGCCGTATCTGCAGGTGCGGCAAAATTAAATGCAACCACCGACCGTGTTACATATGAGATACTTGAAACTCCGAAAAGAGGTTTCTTGGGTTTCGGAGAAACACCGGCAAAGGTCAAAGTCATCTATCAGATAGGTCCCGAAGATGAAGCGCTGGACTTTGTGAGAACCCTTATAACAAACATGGGTATCGATGCCTCGGCCGAGATATCTCGTTCACTCTCAAGCTCAGGAGACAGAATGATAAACATATCCGGCGAGGGAGCGGGAGTATTGATCGGACATCACGGCGATACCCTCGATTCGCTTCAGTTCCTTGTAAACCTTGCCGTAAACCGCGGAGGCGAAGACGAAAACCGCGAAGGATACATGCGAATTGTGGTCGATATCGAAAATTACCGCGAAAAACGCGAGGAAACACTTCGGCAACTGGCTCGCAGCATGGCTAACCGTGTTAAAAAATACAAGAAGAATATCACTCTCGAACCGATGAATCCCTACGAAAGAAGGATAATTCACTCGGAAGTCCAGAATATACCCAATGTTTCAACAGTTTCGATCGGACAGGATTCAAGCCGCCGTGTAGTGATATTTTATACCGAAAACGGCCAGCCCACGGCATCTCAGGTTGCTCAGGCTGCTTCAGCTCAAGCCGACAAGGATAAATCTGTCAGGAGAAGCCGTTCTGATACAGACAGCTCAACAAAACCGCGCGGAAATAAAAATCGCCGCGACAGAAAGAAGACTGCTAAATCAGACACCGGGCTTTCGTCAGACAAGCAAAGTGTAAATGATATTTACGAAAATGAAACGGCAGCGGAAGATACCGACCGTAACGAAGCTCTTGCCGTCCTTAATGCTCAGAAAAACCGCCGCCGCGGCAAAAAAACCGTAATTTCGGATATAGCAATTCCCGAATCATCCGAATCAGACTGTTCGGAATCAAACCGCACCGTATCTGCCGGGAACGAAAGGGAATATGCACGAAATGATTATTCACGCGATTCAAACAGAGCAGAACGACGTGAACGCGGAGATCGGAGAGACGGGGGACGCAGATCAGACCGTCAATCCGACAGGCGCGGCAGCTCTTCCGGCAGCAGTCCCCGTCCTTCAAAGAAAAGCAAGACGGAAGACCTGATCGCAAAAACAATTGCCAGTTTCAAAAGCGAAGCACCTGAAGAAATTCACATTGAAGAAAAACCCGAGATCAAAACTCAGGCAGTGGTAGACAATTCTCCTGTCATACTCAATGCAAATGCTTCCAGCGACGACTTTAAAAAGAAATAATTAATTATTAAAAAACTGACTCCGCCTTAAGGTGAAGTCAGCTTTTTGTTACATTTTAAAATAAAAAAGAGCCGAAATCAAAAACGGCTCTTTTTGGCGGAGAAGGAGAGATTTGAACTCTCGCGCCGGTTAAAGTCCGACCTACACCCTTAGCAGGGGCGCCTCTTCGGCCTCTTGAGTACTTCTCCAAGGCACGCTTAATATTGTAACATATTGTCAGGTTAATGGCAACCAAATTTTTCTGAACATAATGTGAATTATTTCTCAAGTAAAGCTCCGGAGAAGCGAAATGTATTTTTGCTTCTCCGGATTGGTATTAATCAGATATTATATATTCCCGGATCGTCAAGACGGACTCTGCGTCCCTGATAACTGGATAAGTAGCAGGCAAGCACCATGCGGAGCGAATCACGCCCCTCATACACCGAACAGATAGGTCCTCTCTCTCCTCTCAGGAATTCACCAAACTTTATGTACTGGTTAACAATTCTCCATCCATGACCGGCAGGAGAATCTATGTCAGAAACAGTCCAATCCGCATCTCCGTTGACATGCCACTTAAGTCCCGGTCCGCTGCGGGTAAGATTATGACAGGACACGCCGTCACCGTATGACTGCAATATTGTTCCTTTGGAGCCGTAGACTTCGGTAGTCGGCTCGGTTGTGCAGGAAGCAAAGTTGCAGCTGATTGTTGCGAGCATGCCGTTTTTATATTTAAAAAGCGCTGCTCCGCCGTCGTTTTTCACTTTAGGGTTCGACATTGTGGTCAATTCGCAGCTAACCGTTTCGGGAACACCGAAGATCCAGTTAAGCATATCTATCGGGTGGGAGCTGTCATCGGCAAAGATATCGCGGTTCAGAACCTTGTCATTATGCCAGGTATTTTCAAAATCTCCCCATAAATGAGTCGAAAGACTGTGGCGGCGGCGGTATTGATATATATCGCCGATTGTTCCGTTGTCAATGAGTTCTTTAATCTTAATATTCTGTGGGTCTGAACGCATCTGATATCCCATAGTGAAACGAACGCCGTTTCGTTCAACCGCTTCAACGATTCTGTCTGCTTCCGAAAGCGACAGAGCCATGGGCTTGTAACAGATAATATCCTTTTTGGCATTTGCCGCCATCTCAACGAGTTTGGCATGAAATGCGGTTTCTGAAGATATGACGACGGCGTCGCAGGATTGAAGCACTTCTTCAACTGATTCGGCGGTTTCCATTTTCAGTCTCTCGCAGCAATTTTTCTTTGTTGCCGGATTCCAATCCCAGCCCTTGGTAAACTGAATGCCGAGCTCCGGATGGTTTATCCATTCATTGCCATATGACATGATATGACCATGAGCAAATCCCAAAACTCCTAATTTTACGGTCATGAATACTTACCTCACTTTCCGGGTTGACGAATAAACAAAATGCATGGTTATACTGCAATATAATTATAGCATATTTCAACCGGTAATGCAATATATTTTGACTTTTTCCTAATGCTCGATTTATTATTCTTGACAAGATACTTAATATGGTGTATAATGATATTAAGTATATTTGTTGTCATTGTGCTGATAACTGTTTCTATATTAAAAAAGGATTCGCCGCCATATGTCTTTTTCATCTAAAAAGGCCGCAGGCTATATATGCCTGGCTTGTTTTATTGCCGTTATTTTAACCGCTGCCGATATATTCCTGATGCTGCGCGGATATGACTGGAATGTGCATTATTACTCCCGTGAATATTCATTGTCGTCTTCAATACTGCATATTGCTGCCGCTGTATCGGTTGTTCTGTTTTTATCCGCAGTTTTTACTCTCAAAAACGAAAAACTTTCATCCATTCAACAGAAAACCAATCAGTTTACCGCCTTTTTTTTGGTTATGACAGGCGTGCTGACAGCAGCTTTCGGCTTATATCGTTTATACGAAGCGCTGTCGGGAAGCTATATATTCAGAATCAAATATAATGTCTGGGGATTCGCCGCAGCTCCTCTTGCCATTATCGGAGGTCTTTATTTCATTGTTACTTCGATATCGAAAGAACCCGCCAAACGAAGAAATACGATTTTTATTTACTTCTTAATTGCTTTTATGGCTTTAATGGTGTTTGATACCTATTTCAGTATTGACACCCCTCTTAATTGCCCGCCGAGAATAATCGGAATGATTGCTCTGCTGGCTGCCATGAACTATATGCTGTATGAAGCGCGATTTTTGCTTAACAGTCCGGCACCGGCAAGATATATCGCCTCCTCTGCCGTTGCTTTGATTCTGTGCTCGATATCATTTATCCCGTTATCAATTTTTGGCTTTGTCGGTAAAATGAAGATTACAGCGGAAACCCTTCTTTATCTTGCAGGAGTTACATTTACGATATATGTTGCCGGACGTTCATTGTCATATATTAAAGCAACTGCCGATTATTCGGCAAATCCGACAGACGAAGTCAAAGATAAAAATCAGGTTTCGTAACCGCCAGACGAAAATACATAGACAAACCAACGCACCGAAAAACATACAGACTATTCCGAAAGGAGCGCCGATATAATGAAGAAGAAAATTTTTGCCTTGCTTGCGTTGGTATTGCTGTTTATCCCCACATATGCAGCCATCGCTTATTATAAGGTAGCGCAAAACGCTCCGGTCGAGGTTAAGGCAGTCAATAAAATGACGCTTACAGACCTTGTCGGAGATACCTTTGAATTCGAAAAGACCGATAAAAAACTCAAAGACAATATCGAAGACAACATGCTTGCGTTCTTTATGGATATGAACGCCAAAGCCACGCCTCAGGCTACCATTCCCGAAGGCATAGATATCAATACGTATTTCAAAGCAAACATTTTCAGTTATGACCGTGAATCGATATATCGTTATTATTTCAGTGACGGTGCCGATAATTCATGGTTTATCGACGGGGATGGCAATATATTTCAGATTTCGTCAAATCACGCTAAAAAGTTCCTTGATTCAATTTATGCGAGAAGCCTTTATCCTGATTCCGTAGTCCCTGAAATGATTATGGATGATCAGCTGATAGAACCGAGGATGATGAAGTGGGAATACCGCGGCCAGAGCAATAATTTCATAACCGCAGCCGATATTGACAATACAACATCGGAGATGAAGACATATCTGCTTGTCGGCGGCAGAATGACCATATCCTTCGGAGTCGAACCTGATGCTGTCAACGTAAAGATAGTTTCAGGCGGCAGTACTGTATTTGATGATACATATGAAAATGTAGGCAATCTCAATCTCAAAGAAAACGACGACGCTGCAATAACGGTAACTGCCAAGTGGTATGAAACCTCCGACCGCAATTATCGCGGCGAAGCGACATATAACTTCAATTCAAAGGTTACCGCCGAGCCGTTATTCTATCTCGGAGAGAGTTCGGTGTTTCCCGGTGATTTTGTCACTGTAACGGGTTTCAATGTAACCGAGGTTGCCAATGTTAAGTTTTCCAGCACACCCGATATAGGCTTTACTCCCGTGTTTTTCCGGGATGGCACCTGCGTCAGAGCGCTTATCCCCGTCGATGTTAACATTCCGGAAATTGCTGCAATGTCTGAAAACGGTACTCCCGATGAAAATGTCGCCATTGATATGACATTTACAACCGCCGGTGTCTCGACTACGCTGACTCTCGTAGTAAACGAAAAAACATTTAAGGCCCAAAGTCTTGATTACAGCGCACAGCTTATCAATTCGACATACAGCGATGCAGCGATTGAGGAGTACAAGAACTCTCTGTCAGAAGCACTTAATAACAAAGAACCAAACAGATACTGGGAAGGAACATTCATTGAAGCAAGCCCGGAAGGCATAATACGCACCGGTTTCGGTCTTTACAGAACGATTACCGCGACCGGACAAACCGTACGCCACACCGGCGTTGATTATATTGCGGCTCCCGGAAGTTCCGTCCTTGCTGTTGCCGGCGGAAAAGTTATCTATACCGGAGAGCTTACAACTTCCGGTAAGATTGTCGTAGTCGAGCACGGTTGGGGACTTAAGAGCACCTATGAACATCTGAGCACCATATCGGTAGCTGTCGGCGATGTTGTCAATAAAGGAGATACTGTCGGTCTCGTAGGTAATACCGGATGCACCGAAGGCTATATGCTGCATACTGCGCTGTTCGTATTTGAAGTTCCGGTATGTCCGTATCCGCTTTGGGAAAAGGGAATACCGATGAAAGAAGTTTCCGCAGTAGGAGCTGTTTCGGAAGCAACCGCTCCCGAACCTGATCAGGAACAGTCCGAGTCAAATCCCGATACCGCCGGGTAAACAACAGATGAAAAGAAAACCGTCCTTCAATGGGCGGTTTTTTGTATTATGAAGCTGTAAACGCTGTTTTGACAGACTTTCAAAGGGGTTGATCGAGTATTTTCGTTTTAACCCTTGACAAAAGCAGTGAAAAGTGGTATAATATCAATGTTCATCCGGTATCCGATGCTTTCTGTACCTTTAGCTCAGCTGGATAGAGCAACTGCCTTCTAAGC
>JAAZGC010000200.1 GCA_012511425.1 Clostridiales bacterium
CTTTTCCATAATCATCTTTTTGATATGCTGAACGACCAATTCGCCGTAAATCCTCGTGACGATTCGATTAATGTTACCGACCAGATGATTTACGAATATGTATATGAACCTAAGCAGCAGAAGCTTCATGATAACTTCCATGCCGACGGTCCCTATATAAGCGGCGGCGAGTGAGTTGAGCAGAGCGGCGTTGATATAAGCGGATATTACCGGCATTACTCCGTTGAATATCGCCATGAATAACATGACGAACAGAATCCAGGGCCGCGTTCCCCATACCAGCCGAAAGACATAAAATAAACGAAAGAAAAATCTCGAAAGCAGTTTTTGTAAAAAAGCCGGAACTTCTTTTATCGACTTCGGTTTAATTTTTTCCAGCTCATCGCGGGCGGAGTTGAATCGTCCTCCCGGGCCGGGTCCCATAGGTCTTCCTGGGCCCATTGCATCCTCCCGTTAGTTTATAACCTAACTATTATTATACTCGAAAATTATTAATACATCTTGTAATAATTATAAATAATATGCTTCAAGTGAATCTGAAATGTCGAATTCCCATGAAGCATAAATATTATTTAAGTTTTCTTTTCCAGACCGAATAATAGAATCCGTCGCAGCCGTCGGTGTCGGGAAACAGTGTCCGGGACGAGAATTTCTCGAATTCCGGATGATTCTTTGTAAACCTTTCGGCAACTCCTTCGTTTTCGTCAGGCACAAGCGTACAGGTCGAATACATCAGTGATCCGCCGGGTTTTACATAATTCGAGCAGTTATCGAGTATTGCATACTGCTTTTCAGGCAGCTGATCGATCTGTTTTTTGTCTTTATATCTGATGTCCGGCTTTTTGGCGATAACTCCGAGACCCGAACAGGGAACATCGCACAAAACGCGGTCAAACAGCTGCTTTTTAAACCTTTCGTCCGGCTTCGAGCTGTCTGATATAATCGGTTCAATGATAGTAACCCCGAGCGCCTCGGCGCCTTCCAGAATAAGCTCCGGTTTGTTTTTATGTATGTCGCAGGATATGATTTTACCGTCATTTTTCATCCGCAGAGCCGAATAAAAGCTTTTTCCTCCCGGAGCGGCGCAGGCATCGAGTATGCGCTCTCCGGCTTCCGCGCCGAAAGCTTCGGAAGCTGTCTGAGATGCCCTGTCCTGAACGAAGAATTCACCCGGATATTTATCGGAAAGCAGACTGTAAGAAGCGTCGGTTGTTACGGCATACGGCGTATCCGGATGCAATTCTGCTTTGAAGCCGTCGGCAGAAATTCTGTCACGCAGAGATTCGGCTGTTGTTCTGAGAGTATTTACCCTCAGCGTCAGCGGAGGCGTTGAATTTGCATATTCCATCAGCGCTTCGGCGTTGTCGGGATAACTTTCAAGCCAGAGCCTGACAAGCCATTCGGGCAGGGAATGGCGGACGGAAAGCGCTGAAACCCTATCAAGCGCGGGATCCGGCCATTTAAGCTTATCCCGCCCACGGAGTGCAGAACGCATAACCGCATTCACGAATCCGGATACTGCCGTTCCCCTGGCGCAGCAGCTTTTCGCAAGCTCAACCGTCTCGTTTACCGCGGCATGATCGGGAATTCTGTCCATGAAAAACAGCTGATAAAATCCCAGCCTTAAAACGGTAAGCACATCCCGGTCAAGCTTTTCCGGCTTTCTGGATGAAAACTGCTTGATAAGCCAATCGAGAGATATCGCTCTTCCCGTCACTCCCATTACAAGCGCAGTGTAAAGTGCCCTGTCATTATCCTTAAGGTCGTATTTCGCAGCCGATGTTTCGGTTTCTATATTTGAATATCCGTCGGTTCTGAAAAGCCGCATGA
>JAAZGC010000201.1 GCA_012511425.1 Clostridiales bacterium
CAAAGCTCAGGTGGCCGCCGTTTGGGACGATGATAAAAATCGCGGCGCCGAATGGGCCAGCAGGCTCGGAGTCGACTTTGTCGAGTGCCTCGACGAACTTCTTGCAAGAGAAGATATCGACGCCGTAATCGTCGATACTCCTACCACGGCTCACCGCGACGTGATTATTAAAGCAGCCAAAGCCGGCAAGCATGTTTTCACCGAAAAGGCTCTCTGCCCGACTGTCGCCGAATGCGAAGATGTTAAGAAAGCAATTCTTGACGCTGGTGTTACCTTTACGATTTCTTATCCGATGCGCGGCACTCCGACCGTTCAGTTTGCAAAAAAGATGATCGAATCCGGCGCATTCGGCAAGCTCAGCCTTGTCCGCATCCGCAACGGACACAACGGTGTTTCCGGTAATTGGCTGCCCGCTTACTGGTTCGAGAAGAAGGACGCCGCAGGCGGCGCCATGATGGACCTCGGCTGCCATCCGATGTATACCCTGCCTTACCTCTGCGGCAAACCGAAACGCATCAACGGCATATTCACCGCTCCCTTCGGCTCTAAGGTCGATGAAAACGCCGTTTCAACCATCGAGTTTGAAGGCGGAGTTATCGGCATAGGCGAAACAAGCTTTATAACCTACGCAACCAAAGAAATGATCGAGATCTACGGTTCCGAAGGAACTCTTATCTCCATCAACGGCGAGGTTCAGTTCAAATCTTCAAAAACCGACGCTTACGGCGCTGACTGGTTCAAGCCGAGACTGCCGCAGCCGAAACCGAGCACCATCAACCGCTTCCTCGACGCCATTATCGCCGGCGAAAAGGCTCCGGAAGGACTTGGCATCGACGACGCCATCGCTCTGACCGAGCTGCTCGAAAACGCCTATATCGCGGACGAGACTAACAGATATCAGCTTAGGATAGAAGCTTAATAATTATTCTTGTATCAATGCCGGGACTTTTCTGTCCCGGTTTTTTTATTTTATTTTTCATTCATCGAAATCGTTGACATTTTATCATTTCGGTGTATAATGTTGATATACAGGATTTTGTTCTGCAAATAAAACGAAAGGACAGTTCAATTATATGAAAAAAATAAAGATAGCCCAAATCGGGACCAGCGCCAACAGCCATGGAAACCCGATTTTCGACAGCCTGCAAAAACAGAGCGATATGTTCGTAATCGCGGGATTTGCAATGCCGGAAAACGAACGAGAGAAATTCCCGCGAAACATGAAGCTTTTTGAGAGCTTCCGCGAAATGACCGTCGATGAAATATTGAGTGATGATTCCATTGAGGCAGTCGCGGTTGAGACGGAAGAAATTTATCTTACAAAATACGCTTTGATGGCTGCCAGAGCCGGGAAGCATATTCATATGGAAAAACCGGGCGGGCGCGAGCTTTCGGAGTTTGAAGAATTAATTGAAACAGTTAGAGCCGGAAAAACGGTTTTTCACACCGGCTACATGTACCGATACAACCCGTATGTTATCGATCTGCTCAAACGCATCAAGGAAGGCGAACTCGGCGATATAATATCTGTCGAGGCTCAGATGAACTGCCGCCATCCGGAGTCGGTTCGCAGCTGGCTTTCAGCATTTCCGGGCGGGATGATGTTCTTTCTCGGCTGTCATCTGATCGATCTCATATACAGAATTCAGGGTGAACCGAAAAACATAATCCCGCTGAATCGAACAACAGGTTATCTTGGGGCTTCGGGAGAAGATTTCGGCATGGCGATTTTTGAATACGACAGAGGCGTTTCCTTTGCTAAAACCTGCGCCGTCGAACGCGGAGGATTTGCGCGAAGACAGCTTGTCGTGACCGGAACCGAAAGGACCTTTGAAATAAAACCCTTTGAAATGTCCGCTCCGGGCGGCATTTGGACCGGTAAAATCGAGTTTTTCAGCGACGCATGGGCGGACAGTGGCGTTTATACCGAAACCGCCGTTTTCGATCGCTACGACGCTATGATGAACGGTTTCGGGCGCATGGTGCGCGGCGAGATTGAAAATCCTTACACATATGATTATGAGCTTGGTTTATACAGGACCGTACTGCGCGCCTGCAATGCTTTATAGACAATGAAATCAATAATTATTTGCATTAAATGAAAACAAAAATTAAGAAAATACTGATTACAGCCGGAAAAGTCCTGTTGTTTTTTGTCGGTTGGACACTGTTAATCGGTCCGGTGTTTCTTTTGGTCCCGGACACGCTGATCGGAGCTGTATGGAGATTTTTGTCCGAGTTGATTCCCTTTTTATTTATCGTCGGATTTACATTACTGTTTTGGCTTTTTGAAAAGAAACGCATAAAACTGTGCATTGTTACTTATCCTGTAAAAAATATCCTCATCGGCGTTTTGGCGGGGATTATCTGGATCGGAGCTGCGGCAGGCATATTAGTTATATCCGGGACAATGAAAATCGTTGCCTGCAATTCCGTTCCGATGCTTTGGTTATGGATAATTTCGGTATTCATCAATGCGGCGATGCAGGAATTGCTTGTCAGAGGATATCTCTACCAGATGCTGAAAACCGATTACAACGTTTTTGCTGCTGCCATAGTAACAACCGCTTTATTCACACTCATGCACGGCGGAGCTTTCGAAGCAGGTATAATTCCTGTTATGAATGTTCTGACAATGAGTATTTTGATGACGGTTGTAACGGAATATACACAGTCTTTGATTGCACCCGTTATTATGCATTTCATCTGGAATTGTGCCGGAGCGGTCATCCTCGGCGGAGTAAATCTGGCGGACGATTACCCGAGTTTATGTACGTCGGAGTTTACCGGAAACGAATTGATCGCGGGCGGCGCGCCTAAGATTGAGGGCAGCATTGTCGTTTTGGTTCTTAATATTCTGCTGATTTCAGGGTTTGTTTTTCTTTCGGAAATGAAGAAAGCGAAAGTTTCTGTCCTGACTGCCGCAAATAACCCTTAGATAAGTTTAGATAAGTTGTTTTATAAACACTTCGTCTTTGTTTTTTGCTTTACAGCCGGGAGCTTTTCTGTATCCGTTTCTAAGATAAAACCGCTCCGCCGTATCGGTTGTTAAAATGCTTGTGTGTATTCCCTGACGTCTGAAATGATCCTCGGCAAGACGCAGTAGCGCTGCGCCGTGCCCGCTATTGCGGTATTCTTCTGCTACCCAGAATTCACTGATAAAACCGACGGTTTCTTCAAAGAACCAGCTTGTAAAGTTCTCCTTATTGAATTGAATAAATCCTATGATATTACCTTCTTCATTCGATCTTATATAGGCTTTAACGCCTTCGTCATTCATCTCACGAAACAGACTATCCCAATCGTTTACGTTAATACCCAACTCGGAAAAGTACTTTTGAAATGCCTCCCGGAACCGCAGGTCGCAGAAATCAGAAACCAAATCATCGGAAAATCCCGAGTTTGGGTTCGGAAATCGATATCTGAGATTAAGACAATCCGGAACGGAATCATCTATATAGCCGGTATCTGAAAATCCGACTTTTTCAAAGATACGCAATGCCGATTTGTTTTCTATATTGACGCAGACTTCGACACAATCGTATTTCTCTTCTTTTGCAAGTTCTTGCAGAATCATGCGAAGCGCTTCGGTGCCGAATCCTTTTCCCTGGAAATGTTTATCTATCATGAACTGCTGCAGATCATAGCAGGCTGGTTCATCATCCAGATCTTTTACTAATGCGACGCCGATTATCGTCCGATCATCTGCAATTCCTATCACTTTTACGCGGCAGGAACGATAAACATAACCTCTCGCGATAATTCCGACGGCGCTGTCAAGATAAGCTTTCTGATTTTCTTCAACTGTCAGTTTTGCAACTTCATGCCAGTTATCCTCATTTACTTCAATAAGTTTGAGCAATATTCAATTCTCCTAATATCAGGCAGTTTAACCGAAATAAGACCTGCTGTAGAAAACCGCCTTTTGAAAGACGGTTTTCTGTATTTTATTGATTTTTCTCTTGAATTACTGGTTCCCGGCTTCATAAGCGTCAATCGCTTTGTCGATGTTTTTCTGGATAGTGGTTTCATACTTGGCAAAATATGATGCGAAGTCGGATTTATTCTTCCAGAGCATATCTGTAATCTTCGTGTCGCAGTAATCGAAAGCTATCTGATATGGATATGAAAGCGTATTGAAGACAATATCAAGCATCGGTCCCGATTCGGTGTCGCGGGCAATTTTGCCGTTGAGCATGATGTCGTAATAAGCGGGGACAACGGTGGAGACCGACTCAAAACTCAGCGACTCAATTATTATTCCGGTGCGCTCAAGGTCGGAAGCGGTGACCGGTATCAGCATAACATACGGCGTTCCGCCGAAGTGATAGTATTCTTCCTGTTCCTCTGTATATTTCGGGCTTGGGATGAAGCCGAAATCGGCGTCCATGTCGCGCAGCGAATGGGTGTTTCCGACAGCTTCGTTGTAGAAGAGAGCCTTACCGGCGATAAACTGGTCAAGACCGCCGTGGTTACCGGAAGTACCGTACGGAGCGAGGAAACCGGGTGTGGCATAAAGGTCGGCTATCGCCTGATAGCGGTCGTAATTAAAGGTATTTGCAAGATCGAAATACGGCATGTCGTCGCTGTCTTTGGTAACGCTGAGTTTCGCGCCGACGCCGTAAACAAGCGCCTCTGCGCCGACTCTTGACCATGATGTATAACCGTACTGATCGTCGTTGCCCCATTCGCCGTCTCCGTCGATATCAAGAGCGACGGCGGTGCCCATTTCTTTCATCTTGTCAAGTACCCACTTGTTGTCTTCAACAAGCTGGTAGGGGTTGTCAAGCTCGTAGTTTTCTCGGAGCGTTTTATTGAACATAAGTCCGCGGACTTCGTCGTAGTGAGTGGTATCGAAAAGACTTATGGCATAATATACTTTGCCGTTTATCGAGGTATCGCGGATGCTGTTCTGAACCCACCAGGGCTTTGTGAGGTCGATATACGGAATATTTGCGTATATCGTCGCTTCACCCTTTGTAGTCGACGTGAAAGCATCAAAGGTGGTTATCAGGATGCAGTCATAAGCATCTTCACCGGCGGCTATCGATTTTGAAGCGGTTGAAGCTGCACCGGAATTGCTTATTTCAACTATCGAGACTCCGAACTGCTCGGATGTCGCAAGGTTGCGCTTATAGATTGCGTCATTCAGAGCCTCACCGTTCGCTTCTTCGGCGGTTATGGCATATGTCACCATCCAGTCGGCTGTATTTCCGTTCAAAAATTTGAACTCATATCCGTCGAATTTTATATCCTGCGGAAGATCCGGGCGAAGCTCGGTGGTTGTTTCGGCTGCATTTTCTGCTGTTGCGTCGGGAGAAACGGTTGTTATGCTCGGGGTGTTCGAAGATTCGCTTTTGCCGCAGCCGGCGAGCATGACTGCGAAAACAATAACCGCGAGTAAGGCTGCCACAATTTTCTTTTTCATGATGTTATACTGACCTCTTAAAAAAATGTTTTGTATTTGAAATATTATAGCATAATCGCCCCCCGTTTGTCAATATTATTTTGTTTATATTGCCGATTTTAACACGATTCCGTTACATATAAATCACCTTTTCGGTTAATATTTCGGTAGGTCGATATTGACATGCGTCAGCTGCTGTGGTATAATTATTCAAGAACGTTGAGGAGAGTTATTATGAACAAAAAACTTATCGATATTATTACCGAGTGCACAAAATTAAAGAAAGAAGAGATTTCATCGGATGCGGAGCTTACCGACGATCTCGGTCTGAGTTCTCTTGATATCGCAAATATTTTTATTGAAATCGAAGAACAGCTCGGCTGCGTTGCCACCGATAAAGAAATCGATAAAATGAAAACGGTCGGAGATATAGAAGCTTATCTGACAAAACATCTGGATTGGTAACCGTTTATACGCATATGCGCGTATGCGCGTCGGCAGACGGCGCGCTTTTTTATTTCTCCTCCGAATCGTCTCAATAAATCCTCCGCAAAAACATCATTGCTTTTGCCGAGTTAACTTAAATTTTACTTTTATCTTACAAGAATTTGTTAATGTCTTGCATTCGGCGGAAAAATATGCTACAATATAATATCCACAACACGGCTTTAAGCTCCAGGGGGTATATACCATATGTTCAAAAGTTCCGAAAAACGCTTTCCCGGCTTCCATGCCGGATTTATACGGTTATTCACATTAACGGTCATAATCACTGCCGCCGCTGCGGCACTGACGCTTTCGATTTATGCGGCACAGCCTCAAATGAATGCCACGAACGCCCCGCCTCCGATTACCGTAACGGCTCAGCCGGAAGGTATTATATCAAAGCTGCCGGGTGATATAAGATTATACTCAAAATCGGCAAAGCATTATCTTTTTCTCCCTTCCAGCGCCGATTTAACCGCTATACCGGTGAAGTATAACGGCGAGTTCAAACTTTACGACCCGGACACCGGAAATCTGTATTCAAAAGGCGAAATCGCTTCTCTGAATCTTTCGGAGGAAAAGTCATATATATATGAGTACAATGAGGGCACAAATACCTATAACCGCTATTCGGTAATCGTAATGAAATCGACTTCTACCGCCTCGCTGTATGTGGAACTTGATGACGGAGAAGAAGCACTCAGAAGAATCAATTCATGGCAGGACAATGTTGAAACCGGCAGCATAAGGGTTTCCGAAGTCGACGGGAAAATTATATACGACGGCGAACTCACGAGGATGAAAGGGCACGGTCTTACCTCATACGAGGCGTCCGGCAACACCAATACGAAAAACTCATACAACATAAATATCGGAAAAAGAGCCGAGCTGATACCCGGTGCCGGAGCTTCTAAAAAATGGGTCCTTCTCAGAATCCGGACCTGGGGAAATTACGACCCGGCAGGTCTTTCGTATGTCACGGCGTTTGATACATACAATGCCATTACCGGCAGCGATTACTACAATATCTGCGCAAGATACGTTGACTTATATATAAACGGCGAATACCGAGGAGCTTATATACTTACCGAAAGAATGGATATTAACGGCTCCATTCGCGTTACCGATCTTGAAAAATATACTCTTTATAAAACCGGCGGCAGAAAGGACGAACGCTCCGAAGATGACCCCGCGATCGCAGCGGGCATAAAGAGTTATTCATACTGCCCTGATGCATATCACGAAATTGAAGACATTGATATCACCGGCGGATATGTGCTTGAAATAATGTGCGGCCATTACGGTGAATATGGCTTCCTGACGAAAAACGGTATGTTTGTCAATGTCAAAAGCCCCGCTTATCCGACAAAGGAACAGGTGCAATACTGCGCACTTTATATTCAGCAGTTCGAAAACGCACTTTTTAACCTCACCGGATACAACAGCGAAGGAAAGCACTACAGCGAATATATCGACACAGTCAGCTTCGCCCGACAGTCTCTCGTATATGCTTTCTATTTAAACTGGGAAATATACCGCACCAGTACATACATGTATAAAGATGTCGACGGATCAAAGCATGGAAAGCTGACTTTCGGTCCCGTCTGGGATTTCGAAACCGGACCGTTTGTGTTTGAATACGACAAAACTCTTCTGGGCGCCACCTTCTCATACACCGAGCATCAGCAGTATACCTGGTATCAGCGCTTCTGGCAGAAGGGCGACTTCATGGATATCATGATAAAAGAGAACGAGCGGATGAAAGGCGTTTTAGACCAGATGCTCGGAAAAACCAAAGCCGTCGATATATTTGACTATGACGAATATGCGGATGGTGTGGAAGCCACTCAGAACATGAACTGGATCCGCTGGCAGCAGCCTGACAGCTATCGAGTCTGGGCTGACCGAATGTATAACGCCATAGGTTACAGATACGACCATTGGTATGATAATTTATGGAATCCCGATAAGTATCTGGTATCCGTCGATTCAAAACTCGAAAAGAAAGCCGACGGAAAAACCGTCTTAAAGGCCGATATCAAGGGCAAATACTACGATGTTCAATGGTATAAAGTCTCCGAAGATGACATGACATACGGTCAAATCATCCCGAAGGCAATGGATGAGGAATTTATCGTAACTGAAGACGGTATGTATTTCTGCGCTGTTACTGGCCCCAACAACGCTTACTGGGACGGTGCGCGCGGCTCTATCTTTAAAAGCCGGGAGCTGATTATGTTCAGCCCTGTCATAGATACAACCGGCAAAACTCTTCCGCGAGCGGGGGGGCTTATGCAGACATCTGCCGCATCCACAGCCAACCAGAACGACAGAGCGAACCCGGTTGACAACGCTGAGGTAATTCCCGTTGATGCAGCTATTAAGGATTCCGGTGCTCCTGTGGAAGTTTCCGGCTCATCCTATGTGCCGTGGATCGTTGTGACGGTAATAATTCTTGTTCTTTCTGCGGGAAGTGCATTTTTAGCTGCAAAACGCAGCGTCGGGAGGGAGAAATCAGCGGGATGAAAAATACGAAACGGATTTTAGAGTTTATCGCAATTTTTTCAGTTCTTCTCGGTTTTGCCTCTCTGCATATTTTTGCGGCTTATCCCTCATCCGGTGTTGAGGTTCCCGCCGGTTCGGATATACTTAAGGGAGAGCTGATTGGCGAAGAAATAGGCTGGGGCGGCAGCCACGAAAGCGGTGGAGCCGCCGCCTTTGACGGTAATCCATACAGCTTTTATGACCCCACTCAGGCATCGGTCGAAAGCTGCTACACCGGACTTGACCTCGGGGAAAGATATATCCTCACAATGGTTATGATTCTTCCCCGCGAATCACAGACCAACAGATATAACGGTGCTATGATACAGGGGTCCAATGACCTAAATAACTGGATAACGTTATGGCAGAGCGATGAAGATTCCTACAACTGGGATTGGCATGAAATAACCGAGTTTGAATACAACATCGGATACAGATATTACAGATACTTCAACGACCGAAACCACGGTGATGTCGCCGAAGTTGAATTATACGGCTACAAGGGCACAAAAGGAGACGACCCGTTTTCAATGAGCTCGGAATATCAGATCGAAGGCATCAGAATAACCTTTGATTCCGGCGGCGGCGGTAAATTCGATCCGATTTCCGTTAATTTCGGGGAAAACTTTCCTGAACTTCCGGTTCCGGAAAAAAACGGTTTTACCTTCGACGGATGGTTCGCACATAAATCGGGAGGCTCTGCGTTAAAATCCGGCGATAAGGTAACATATTTGGAAGATATAACCCTTTACGCACGTTGGACCGATCCGAATGCCGGGAAGGAATCTCTTTCGGCATCGGGCGATGCAGAATCCGCAGCAGTTATTGATGATAATAATCAGATATTGTCTGACCGCAAATCAAATATTGCGGTACCGGTCATATGCTCGGTGATTTCTGCAGCTGCCGTCGCAACATCGGCTGTTTTTCAGTTCAGAGTAAAAAATAAACAGAAATAATCGAAATCAAAAACTGCAATTTCGCTTTAAATTTGCAAAGATTCCTAAAATTAAACGGCGTCCGGATTCATATCCCGACGCCGTTTGCCGTTGTTTGGATTTTTCAGTTCTGTTATTTATTTTGCCAGCTCTTCCCACGGGCAGATGTCGGCTGCCGTTTTCGGCAGCAGACGGAAACTGAAGCTGTATTTCTTTGCATCAAGTCTCCATTTCGGGTCGAGCGCGGGTCCGCATGAATTAGAGCCGATACCGGAATGGGAATAGTCAATATTCAGGTGGGTGCATCCCTCATGCTCAAGTTCCCAATCGTGGTTTGCTTCGGTAAGCTGTTCCGCCGAGTAATGGGAGGCGTTGAACGAGAAGTTCTCCCCATGAGCCGATACATACAGTCCGTAACCGCCGACATGCCTTATCTGAACCCATCTTGTATCGCAGTGGGCACCGTGTTCCTGGGGCATTACATAAGACTCATACAGGTCGGCTACCGGAACATCGAAAAGACCGATGACCGTGTTTAGCTTCTTGTCTTTATATGCATCTCCCGGACCGCGGCCGAACCACCTTACATTGTCAAACCACTTAGGCAGGCAGAGCTCATATCCGAGTCTCGGCAGGAAGTTGACTTTTTCGCTGATATCACAGTCGGTTTTGACAGCAAGAGATCCGTCGCCGTAAACTACATACTCGACATGGGCGCGGAGGAAAGGAACCAGAGCCTTCGCTCCGAGCGAGATATCAGCTTTCACCGTTACGCTTCCGTCGGAATTCGCTTCCGCTGTCATCGAGTAGCATTTTTGTTCAGCCTTGTCAAAGCCGTTTCTCTTCCATTCCCATTTGACATTGCGGTCGTTGTCGGTAGGCGCACGCCAGACGGTCAGCGTCATCGGTGCTTCGAGCAGTTCCCTGCCATCCGATTCGATCGAAATCAAAGCTCCGTATGCCGCATCGAAGATATAAGACTTATCGTTTGCCGAAACGGTGATATAAGCGTTGCCCTGTTCGAGTACAGCCGCCGGTTTGGATTCGATATTCTTTATTTCAGGCTTATCCGCGTTGAGGCAGAGCTGTTCGAAACCGATAAAATCTCCGGCTTTGCCCCATCTGTCCTTATCTTCAGTCCTCACGAGCGTAAGCGTAAGATAGCAGAATCCGCTTTCCGGCTTGTAATCGAAGCAGAAGTCTTTTGACTGACCGGGTTTTATAGCTGCGTTAAGCATACCGCTCTTAACGGTTTTGCCGTTGCGCTCTATCCGCCACATAAATATACAGTCGGAAAGATCGGTAAAACAGCGGTATGAGCTGATTCTGACAAGGGAGTTTTCCGGATCGACAAGCTCGGCTTTGAAAGGTTTATATGTCTGCTTAAGCTCTTTAAGAGATGAGCTTATCCGCCGGTCGGGGTAGACAAGACCGTCGACGCAGAAGTTGCCGTCATTCGGCTCGTCGCCGAAATCGCCGCCGTAAGTGAAGCGCAGACTGCCGTCATCCTGCGGCACGGCGACGCTGTGGTCGGTAAATTCCCAGACGCAGGCGCCGAAGAAATTGTCGTTTGCATATATTACATCCCAATATTCTTTCAGACCGCCGGGACCGTTGCCCATGCTGTGAGCGTATTCGCAAAGGTAGAGCGGCTGACGGTAGGTCTTATTTGCGCAGTATTCGGCGCACCATTCGGGGTTGGGATACATATGGCTTTCAATATCGACTACCGCAGTCTGCTGCACCCCTCCGGTATAATCCTTGTTTGCGCCTTCATAATGGACAAAGCGGCTGTTGTCGCGGCTCTTAAGATACTCCGACATTTTTATGTGGTTTTTGCCATAGCCGGACTCGTTTCCGAGACTCCACATAATAACGCAGGGGTTGTTCTTGTCGCGTTCGAAGAGGCGGCGGATCCTGTCAAGATAGCTCTCCGTCCATTCGTCCGAATCGGAAAGCAGATTCCATTTAATGACGCCCATGCCGTGCGTTTCTATGTCACATTCGTCTATGACATAGAATCCCAGCCGATTGCATAATTGCATAAAACGCGGGTCATTAGGATAATGGGAGGTGCGGACGGTGTTGACATTATGCTGTTTCATAATATAAAGATCGCGCAGCATATGGTCATACGGGGTGGCATGTCCTAAAAGATGGTGGCTGTCATGGCGGTTTACGCCGCGGGCTTTGACCTTTTCACCGTTTATCAATACAACGCCGTCCTTTATTTCAAGACGGCGGAAGCCGACGTCAAAAGAGATGAATTCCGCGCCGCAGCTGATAATCAGCTTATAGAGATACGGTGTTTCATCCGACCAGAGCCTCGGTGCGCTTACCTCGCAGGAGATATCCGATAATTTCCCTGCGGCGACGGCAGCGCCGTCCATGTCGACAAGCTCCCATGATCCGTCGGCCGAGGCGGAAGAAGTAACGGTGGCTTTAAGCGATGCTGTTTTCAGGTCTTCCGAGACTTC
>JAAZGC010000202.1 GCA_012511425.1 Clostridiales bacterium
ATCGATTTCAAGTTCCGAGCCGATAAGCGTTATTTTAACATTATCGCCCCTCGGTGCGCCGATACGGCAGTTTTCTCCTGCAATAACATCGGAATCGATGATTGAGTAGTTGATCTCTGCACCTTTTTTAATACAGGTGTTTGCCATAATGACCGAGTCTTTCACACCTGCACCGAGCTCGACCACAACTCCGTTCGAAAGCACGGAATTGATAACGGTTCCGTGGATACTGCAGCCTTCGGTTATTATCGAATTTTTTACCACGGCTCCGCTTCCGATATAGTGCGGCGGCAATGCGTAGTTTCTGAAATAAATTCGCCAGCGCCGGTCGTTCAGGTAAAATTCGGGATTTTCACCGAGCAGATCCATGTTCGCTTCCCAAAGCGACTCGAGGGTACCGACATCTTTCCAGTAGCCCGAGAAGGGATAGGCAAACATGATTTCGCCGTTGTTCAGCATTTTGGGAATGATATTCTTTCCGAAATCATTTGAGGAATCGGGATCAGCTTCGTCTTCGTTAAGATATTTGAAAAGCTTATCTTTGCTGAAGATATAAATTCCCATCGAAGCATGAGTGGATTTCGGATTCGGCGGTTTCTCCTCAAATTCGTATATTTTGCCGTCTTCGTGTGTATTCATTATTCCGAAGCGGCTTGCCTGTTCGATCGGCACGTCGATGACCGCTATGGTGCAGTCGGCGTTCTGCGCCTTATGATAAGCCAGCATCTTCGAATAATCCATCTTGTAAATATGGTCTCCCGAAAGAATCAGAACATACTCGGGATCGTATCTTGCGATGAAATTCAGATTCTGATAAATCGCGTTGGCGGTGCCTTTATACCAGTCGGATGTAGTTCCCTGATATGGCGGCAACACCCTTGCACCCCCGACGGAACGGTCAAGATCCCACGGTTCGCCGGTTCCGATATACTCGTTAAGCACCATCGGCTGATATTGTGTCAATACGCCAACGGTATCTATTCCTGAATTGATGCAGTTGGAAAGAGTAAAATCGATGATCCTGTATTTGCCGCCGAAAAGAACTGCAGGCTTGGCTATTTTATCGGTAAGCTTATATAACCGGCTTCCCTTTCCGCCTGCCAAAAGCATGGCGACACATTCTTTTTTCGTATACATACTGCACGCTCCTTATATTTTATTTGTCAATGACTATCGTATTTTCGCCGGCATACGGCTCTGACTTCAGATAAATAGCGGAGAGAGGGGCAATGTTTACCGAGATGCCTCCGTTTTCCTCTATATAAATCTCATCTTTATATTTTTCTTCTCCTCCGTATTCCCCGTCATCGGAGCTAAAAATTACTCTCCAGGCGCGGCTGAGTTCTTTTTTCGGTGAATCATAGCTTTCCGGCTCGTTTTTCTGAACCGTCGGCACATTGTATCCGATTCTCGCTGCCCCGGAAAAATTAAATACCGCTGCTATTGAATTGCCTTTGCGGTCGTATCTTTTATAGGCTATTACATTATCGTCCTTTGCGTCGGCCAAAAGCCATCTGAAGCCGTTCCAGCTGAAATCGTCATCCCAGAAAGGTTTTGTTTCAAGGTCAAGCGCGTTGAGGTCGCGGTTGAATTCCTGAAGTTTCCTGTGGGTTTCGTAATCGAGCATGAACCATTCAAGCTGATTTTCATAATCCCATTCGCGGAATGGACCGTATTCGGTGCCCATGAACATCATCTTTTTGCCGGGATGCGCCATCATGTGCATCATGAAAGTGCGGTATCCGGCGAATTTCTGTTCGTAGCTGCCCCACATCTTGTCAAGCAGCGATTTTTTGCCGTGAACCACCTCGTCGTGCGAAACCGGAAGTATATAGTTTTCTCCGAAAGCATACATAAGGGAAAAAGTCAGCTTGTCGTGCTTGTATTTACGGAACAAGGGATCGACGGAAACGTAATCATACATATCGTTTGCCCAGCCCATGTTCCACTTAAGGGTAAAGCCGAGTCCGCCTTTAGATACCGGTCTTGTAAGGTTTTTCCAAGCGGTGGATTCTTCAGCCGCGATTATTACATCCGGGAATTGAACAGCGATAGTTCCGTTCAGCTTTTTAAAAAAGGATATTGCTTCAAGATTTCTGTTGTCGCCGTAGACATTCGGGATCCATTCGCCCGGCAGACGGTCATAATCAAGATAGAGCATAGAAGCCACGGCGTCGATGCGAAGTCCGTCGATGTGGTATACATCAAGCCAGAAAAGCGCATTTGAAACCAAAAAACACTGTACTTCGTTGCGGCCGACGTCGAACACCCTGGTTCCCCATCCGGAATGCTCGATCCGGTCCTGTCCCTGATATTCATATAGCGGTGAGCCGTCGAATTCGTAGAGACCGTGCTCGTCCTTCGGGAAGTGCGCCGGAACCCAGTCGAGGATGACTCCGATACCTGCCTGATGCAGGCGGTCGACAAAGTTTTTGAAATCTGCGGGAGATCCGTGTCTTGCCGTCGGAGCGTAATATCCGCATATCTGATATCCCCAGGAGCCGTCGAACGGATGCTCCATAACCGGCATCAGCTCTACATGGGTGTAGCCCATCCGCTTGACATAGGGAATCAGCTCATCGGCAATCTCGGAATATGTAAGATAATTGTCGCTGTCATCCTTTGTGGTTTTTCCGTCACGGGTACGCCATGATCCGAGGTGGATTTCATAAATGTTTATCGGACATGAGTAAATCCCGTTTTTGCC
>JAAZGC010000203.1 GCA_012511425.1 Clostridiales bacterium
ACGGAAAATCGATAACCGACCCCTGTCTCGGCTGGGAAAAGACCGAAAGACTGCTCCTGGATTTGGCAGACTTGCTGTAATTCAATTACAGCAGAAAAAAAGAATTCCAAAAAAAATAACAAAAATCCGCAAAAGTCAATATTAAATTGCAAATGTTCACAAATAATTAAATTAGCAATGCCACTCCCTCTTCAAATACCGAGTTTGCGCTTCGGAACCCGTGTGTTTCGCGGGGATAATTATTCAGCCAGTCTTCCACCCAGCGGATGGTTTTCGCCGTGACTTGCGAAAAGTCGGTGCCTTTCGGGAACCATCGCCGGATCATCCGGTTCTGGTTCTCGTTTGACCCTCTTTCGCATGATGAATACGGATGACAATAATAGAGTTTCGTCCTGCGGCCTTTCCGGCGGCAGGATTTTTCTATACCTTTACAGTCGGAAAATTCGGAACCGTTGTCTACGGTAATCGTCCGGAATATCTTATAGAAGTCGGCGCCGTGCTGACGCTCCAGCCGATCGATCGCCGCGATGACGCTGCGGCTCGTCTGATCCCTCATCGGAATTATAATTTCTTTCCGCGACTTCCGTTCTGTCAAAACAAGAAGCGGCTTCTTCGATTTCTTCTTACCTTCGAGACAGTCCATCTCCCAATGGCCGAAAGTATCCCTTGAATAGACTTCCTTCGGCCGGTTCTCAATGCTTGCACCGGCCGGCGGTCGGGCGGCTTTCCGAACCCGCTCATATGATCTCTTTTTCTTGCATTTTGCCGGCAGATCCTTGTTTGTGATAGTCAAAAACACACCTTAGCCGATATAGGACTACAATGTTGATTCGCAGATGGTAGTATCAAATTCAATCTTCTGTTCCTTGATTTCGCCCAATACGGCGGCAGGTGAATATCCTTCTTCGCCGATCTTCTTTTCAATATGCTGCGCCAGCTTATGATCCCGGCCGATCTTAAGGTCAGGACCTTTCGCCGCCAGATTCTCGCGATAGGCCGCTTCGGCGATGTCCGGACTGTATCGTTCTTCTTCGGTCAGATCGGTCATCGTGTGCATATAGCGGCCGCGTTTGATTTCGTTGTAAATCGTCCGAAGATGGACGCCGATTTCGTCGGCGATCTCCTGTTTGTGCCGGCCGGCTTTCAGCATCGCTTCGATTTTCAGCCGGTCAGTCCATGTCAGATGTCTGAATCTCCGTCTTTTCATTTTGATTTCTCCTTGTAAAGCAAAAATATTATTTTTCGGATATCCGGGCGATATATTCGGCCAGCGCTTCTTTGATTAAGGCGTTTACACTCATCCCGACGGATTCGGCCGCCTTCGCTATTGTTGCTCGGTAACCTTTCGGAACGGTTATTTCGATCCGGTCGTAGGCCTTTTCATTATATCGCCTTTTTGCGGCTGTTTTTGCTTTATTCATTCCCATCACCTCGCGGAGATAGTATATACTACCGTTAGTATATTGTCAAGGAATTAAATCAGAAATGTTGTACAGAATAGAAAACCATTTCGTTCTGTATTGTATCTTTTGTGTTAAATGAGCTTTTTATTATTGTTTTTTCTTTTATTTAAAGGTATAATGATACAAATTAAAAACAAGTGTTTACATAAAAAGGCGGTATTCAGATGTATTCTAAAGAGGATCTGGAAGACCTTTCCATGAATTTCAGTTCTGATTATGATTCTGAACTGGAAGTTTTTGAAGATCACATGATTGAAGCCACTCGAAATTTAGATTATGACAGCTTTATGACAGTGTTTAATAAGCTAAAAGCTTTTTGTTTCTCTAAAGGTGAAGGCGGAAAACACTATTTTGACAATATATATAGAGATGATCCGCGGATTTCAACACTTAAGCAAATCAAAGAAGGACCGATATACAAAGATGTTGTTACTATGCTCCGTGAACGCGGGCCTTCTCAATCTAAAGATATATACCTTCTTGTTGAAGAAGCAGATAACAAACTTCTTCAGGCATTGACAAGAAAAAAGGAAATATTGCGGATTTCAGGAACACATTATTATTATTTGCCGGATCAGGATGTTTCCGGGATAGTCGAAAAGCTGCATCGCAAAGATGAAGATTTACGTAAAATAGCTGAAGAATACGAGAAAGACGGCTCGCCCGGAATAACCATGCCATCTACCGAGGAAGTGACTGAATTGCTTATGCAAAGATATGAAGAACATCTTAGAGAAGAAGGTCTTACCGAAAAGCAGATTGATACGGTAATGGGTAGAAAGAAAAAACAAGGATTCTTGTCGTTTTTCCGGAGAAACAAAAAAGAAAGGTGATTATAATGATAGGGATGCAACAAACACCAAAACCGAAAAAGAATAACGGTTGCCTTATTGCTGCCATTGCTCTTTTTACGCTTGTGATTATTGTAGTCGTCGCGATTGTCGCCGCATTATCAACGGTTGATTATGAAAATCTAAGTGTTGATGAATCTGATATTGATTTCAGCAATACAATATGGGTTTCCAAGGCTGAAGATGCCGCTAAAAATTACATGAATGAAAGATACGGCGGCGGTTCCGATCTACTTTATGACGCTGTCCATGAACGCGCCTGGTTCGTTGAATTTGAATATGACTATTCAGCGGATGAAGTTTATAAATCAAATGACTTTGTACATGGTTATTACG
>JAAZGC010000204.1 GCA_012511425.1 Clostridiales bacterium
TTTATTTCGGCGACGGCTGCTATGAGGCGGCGCTTGTCGTGAACCGCAAAATCTATCAGCTTGAAAATCATGTCAACCGCTTTTTTACTTCGATGCGGCTTTTAAAGATAGAGCCGGCATGGACGCGGGAGGAACTTAAGGAAATCCTGCTGTCTCTCGTCGCAAGGCTCGACTCGCCGACGGGTCAGCTCTACTGGCAGTCAGACCGGGGCACCGCCAGGCGCGCCCATGTTTTCCCCGCCGATACAAAGGCGAATCTGCTCGTTTTCGTCACCCCGGCGGCGCTTGCGGATTTCTTCCGCGAGATAAAGCTAATCTCGCTGCCCGACATCCGCTTTGAAATCTGCAATATCAAGACTTTGAACCTTATCCCGTCGATCCTTGCATCCGAAGAAGCGCGGAAAAACGGCGTCGAAGAAACGGTGCTGCACCGAAACGGGGTAGTAACCGAATGCGCCCATTCGAATATCTCAATCCTCAAAAACGGCGTTCTGTATACCCACCCTGCCGACAACTTCATCCTGCCGGGCACCGTCCGCCACGATATGCTTGAAATATGTTCAAAAAAGGGCATCCCGGTAATCGAGCGCGCCTTCACCCTCGACGAGCTTCGCGACTGCGACGAAGCGCTGATTACGGCGTCGTTCTCGATGATCCGCCGCGCCGTCATGCTCGACGGCGAGAAGATAGGCGGCCGCGACGAAGAAACCTGCCGGATGATTCAGGCGGCTTATAAAGCGCAGGTCGAGGCGCTGAACGACTGAAAATGGATTCCCGCAAAATTACGGACATAGTCCTTGAAGCGGAAATGAGGCTTGCGCCGGTCTTCGCCGGGTTTGACAAAACATCCGCTTCCGTTACCGCCCGCATCCTTGACGCTTTCCGCGAATTCCGGGTCGACCAGTCGATGTTTGCGCCGACCGACGGCTACGGCTACGGCGACAAAGGCCGGGACACCCTCGATAAGATTTACGCCCGCGTTTTCGGCGCCGAAGACGGCTTTGTCCGCCACACGATGGCCAACGGCACCCATGCGATCGCAATCGCCCTCTGGGCGCTGCTCCGCCCCGGCGACACGATGCTTTCGATAACCGGCAAGCCGTATGACACTCTTATGGGCATCATCGGTCTTTCCGATAAAGAAAAACCTCAGCCGGACGGCGCTCATCCCGCCGTATCCGACGGCTCCCTCGCCGATTTCGGGATAAAATACGAAGACGTTCCTTTCGGAGGCGACTGGGAGACGGCTCTCAAAAACAAGCCCGGCGTCAAAGCCGTCTACATCCAGCGCAGCCGCGGCTACAGCCTCCGCCGCACCCTTCCGGCGGAGGAGATAAACGAAATAATCGCAAGGGTGAGGGAACTTTCCGACGCCTTTGTCATCGTCGATAACTGCTACGGCGAGTTCGCCGATGAAACGGAGCCGAAAGCCGACCTTGTCGCCGGCTCGCTAATCAAAAACCCCGGAGGGGGCATCGCCGAGTCGGGCGGGTATATCGTCGGCACATCCCGCGCCGTCGAGCTTGCCGGATACCGGCTTACCACCGTCGGCGCCGGAGTTGAAGTCGGCGCTTCGCTCGGAGCGAACAAATCGCTCTACCGAGGGCTTTTCTTCGCGCCCCATGTCGTCGCACAGGCAAAAAAGACGGCGGCGCTGGCGGCGTATGTCTTCTCGGCGCTCGGCTGCAATGTCAGCCCCGCCTGGGACGCCCCCCGCCACGACATCATCCAGACCCTCGAATGCGGCACTCCCGAACGGCTCTGCGCCTTCTGCCGCGGCATTCAGGCGGCGTCGCCGGTCGATTCCTATGTCACCCCCGAGCCGTGGGATATGCCCGGCTATGACGACAAAGTCATCATGGCGGCGGGCGCCTTCACTCAGGGCAGCTCGATAGAGCTATCCGCCGACGGCCCGATGCGTCCGCCGTACACCGCCTTTCTGCAGGGCGGCCTTACCTATGAAAGCGGCAGATATGCGATAATCTCCGCCGCCGAAGAATTCTGCCGATGAAATTCAACTCATAAACAAAAGCGATGGTGAATTATGAGAAATCAGTCTTATGATTACATGGCTCCCGTCTGGACGGGCGACACCTCTCTTTTCGAATCTTTCATGCCGCTTGCCGACAGGCGCGGGGCGAAGGACGAGCCTTTGCGAATCCCGCTGCTCTATTCTGCGGACGAGATACTCGAAGTGCGGTCTTCGAATCTGAAAACCGTTTTTTCGGAGGGGGAGGACTACCTGCTCTGGGGCGGAGAGCTGATAATTCCGCCGGGCTCAGGTATAAAAACGGTGCCGTGGGAGAGCTACAACCCGAAAGCCGAGCAGCCGAATTCGATGACACCGACAGGCTTTGGATGCATCGGCGGCGGATATCTGATGTTCGGCGAAGGCGATATGATGCACCGGCTTCAATACGCCGTCAGCTATAAGCACGGCGACGGATGGCTCGGACCCGTCCCCCGCGCGGCGGAAAACAAGCTGCCGAAATTCCGCGCCAAACTTCGGGCGGGAAAGCAGGTTCGGGTTGCCTTCACCGGCGACTCGATAACCACCGGCGCCAATTCCTCGGCTGTCGTAAACGCCCCGCCGTATCTGCCGATGTGGCCGGACATGGTGACCGAGTTTATCGACGACAGCTGCCCGGCAAAAGAAGGGAAGACGGTCAATATCAACCGCTCCCGCGGCGGCGTCTGCTCCGACTGGGGAGTCGAGACCGCCCGCGAGTCGTTCGGTAAGGAATCGCCCGATCTCTGCGTCATCGCTTACGGCATGAACGACGCCTCCGGCCGCCGCACGTCTTTGTCGGTAAAGGAGAATTACCGGAAGCTCGCCGAAATCCTGCTCGATATCAACCCCGACTGCGAATTCATCTTCGTTTCGACCACGATACCAAATCCGATTGCCGCCGGATTCACAACCGGGCTTCACTTTGAGCATGAAACGCTGCTGGCGGAGCTGGCGGGAGAGATGGGAGATATCGCGGCGCTTGCGCCGGTCACCAATATGCACAGGTATCTGCTCACCCGCAAGCGCTTTGCCGACATGACCGGCAACAACATAAACCACCCCAACGACTGGCTGGCGCGGGTTTATGCGCAGGTTATCTGCGCCGTTATGATATGACCTTAAAACCGAAAGGCAGGTTTTTAAATGTCAGTATCCGATAATGTCGTATTAACTGTCCCGCGGGAGGAGACAGTCATCCCGCGCTCACTCATCGACAGCTTAAAAGAGCAGTGCTGCGAAGACGAAGACCTTCTGGCGGAGCTCGGCGTACTTATCGACAAAGCCGCCGAAATCGCCGTTCCGAAAGGCATTTATTCGATGCTGCCGGTCGAATTTTCCGATGACTGCGTCATGATAGACGGCAAAAAGTCGGACAACCCCCTGCTTTTAAAGCAGCTTCACGGCTGCGGCCGCTGCTTTCCGTATATCGCGACGGCGGGGACCGAGCTTGTCTCCTGGGCGGACAATGAAATAAAAGACCCGCTCGAGGCGTATCTGATCGACCGGCTGATGAATGCGTATGTCGGGATAGCCTCGGCTTACGTTCAGAAGAAGATACGCGAAAGATACCGCATAGAAGGGCATTTCAACCATTTATCCCCCGGATCGCTGCCGGTATGGCCGGTATCCGGGCAGACCTATCTCTTCTCGCTTCTGGGCGAAGACGCCGTCCGGGAGAGCATAGGCGTAACTTTGACCGAATCAATGCTGATGCTGCCGCGCAAATCCGGCAGCTCGATAGGCTTCGAATCGGATCACGACTTCAAATCCTGCATGTACTGCCCGCGCGAAGATTGTCCGAATCGCCGCGCCGAGTATATTGCGGGAGTGGAAATATAATCTGACGAAAGAGCAAA
>JAAZGC010000205.1 GCA_012511425.1 Clostridiales bacterium
AAGCAGACGAAAGACAGCAGAAGCAGCGCCGCGCCGGATATAAGCTCCGCAATTCCGATAAGCTTTGCGTATCTGCGCTGTTTTTTAGTCGAGCCTTCCCGGGGAAAGCCGTTTATCAGGGTGTATTCCTTTCGGAAATAGATAAAATATCCGAAAACAAGAAACGCAAGCCCGGCAGCCGCCAGGGCAATATTGAGAAATATCATCTGTCTTCCCTCCCTTCAGGCTTTCAGTTTAAGCGTGATGCGGGTGATTTCCTGGCTTGAAGTGTCGACAGCTAACTTTTTTCTGTTGAAAATCGTTATCATGAGTTGTCCTCCCCTGCAGTCTCTTCCGCGGATTCGTATCCCGCGCGTATCTCTTCGAAAATCTCATATGCGCGGCCGAATACATCCATCGCTTCCTCCGGCAGTTCGGATGAGTATACTATTACCTTTTTTTCGGTTTCATACTCAAAGCAGAGGAAACGCACGGCGGCGCCGTCGGACGGCGGTTCTTCTTCCGAGACAAACTCGGCGCCCTCAAAGCCGCCTTCGTCATAAAGATGCGAGAGCGGGTAATACATCGAATTAAATATTTCGTCGGTGTCGAAGTCGGCATCACCCTCCGGAGAGCGGATTGTGTATCTTACCCGGATTGTGGTGTCCGACACCTTCTCCGCCTCGGCTCTGTAATACCCATTTTCGGTTTTGTCGGCGTAGATTATCCTTGTCTCCGGCGGGATATAGACCATCCCCGGGTCGCGATCCAAAACCAAAAACGGGTCTGTATCCCTGCGGGAAATTATAAAGAACACGGCGACGGCTATAACTGCGGCACCGGCGACGGCGGCGATTATTATTTTCTTTGTATCCATATGTTCGTCCTCTGACGTCTGTATTTTTTACCGGTTGACCCGGCCGCTGCCGCCGCTTTCGATGAGCGCGTCTATCTCTGCCTTTGAAGCCGAGGTGAAGTCCCCCTCGACGCTGTGCTTGAAGGCGGCGCAGGCGGCGGCGAAATCCGCCGTTTTCTGAGGGGAATATCCTTTGAGCATTCCGTATATCACCCCTGCGTCGGCGGCGTCCCCTCCGCCTATCCGGTCGACTATAATAATATGATATTTGGCGGAATCGTAAAGCTCGCCGTTTTCGGCGTCATAAAGCCGGACGGCGTAATCGTTTTCCGATGAGGATATCGACTTTCTCATCGAAAATACCGCAGTCGTTATGCCGAATCGTTCTTTAAGTTCGGCGCCTGTCCTGATATATTCGCCCTCCGGGATGTTGTCCCGGTCGGGAGCGTCGGTTTTTATCCCGAACATCGCGGCTAAATCGTCAAGCCCGCAGGCGAGCACATCGGTGTAATGCAGAAGGCGGCTCATCGTTTTCCCGGCGGTTTCGGCGTCCCAGAGATTTTTGCGGAAGTTGAGGTCGCAGCTAACCTTTATGCCGAGCCGTTTCGCGGTTTTCAGAGCGTCTTCTGTTGCCTGCGCGGCGGCGGCGCTTATCGCCGGGGTAATTCCGGTGAAGTGGAACCACCGTGCGCCTCGCAGTATCTCCCCCCAGTCGTATTCGGACGGGTCGGCGAGCGCGGCGGATGAGCCTTTGCGGTCGTATATCACTCTTGACGGGCGCTGCGAAGCGCCTTTTTCGTGGAAATATATCCCGACTCTTCCCTCCCGGCGGAGAATTTTGCCGACGCCGACGCCATAGCTTCGCAGGGCGTTTATCGCCGCCTGCCCTATGTCGCCTTCGGGAAAAGCCGTCACCATGTCGACGGAAACGCCGAGCTGCGCCAGCGCGACGGCGGCATTCGCCTCCGCTCCTCCCCACTCAAGCTCAAAAGAGGAAGCTTGCAGAAACCTCGCATGTCCGGGCGGGGTAAGCCGCATCATAAGCTCGCCGAAGCAGATTACATCAGCCATAATTTTTCAGCAGCAAAATATTTTAAATTTGTATTGCTGCGTTCTCCTTTCTTTTCCGTTCGAAACCCGGAATTACATTTCAATCAAATACGCCCGGCAGGGGGAGCCCTCAAACCCGGCAAAATTCAGCGGGGCGGCGCTCAGAAAATACTTCCCTTCGGGGACGTCTTTGAGCACAGCGCCTTCGAGCAATACGATACCGGCGCCGAGAAGGATCAGATGAACTTCCATCGGCGCGTTTTCCGGTCCGACAGTCTGGCTTTCGTTTCCGATGAGTTTAATTCCCGATTCGGCAAACACCCTTGCCGCTTCGGCGGTCACCGTCGCTTTGCCGGCAATCAGAATCCGCTCGGATGCCCCGGCTTTTTCGGCTTTGCGCAATGTTTCACGGGCGTCTTCCGCCGTCACATTTCCCTCGTGATGCACGACAAAACAATCGCCGACAAAAACATTCAAATGAAGCTCATCGACCGTCTTTCCGTCTTTGATAAAATGCGACGGCGCGTCGATATGCGTGCCGTTGTGGGCGCACATCGAAAATTCCGAGACATTGCAGAGCGCTCCTTCTTCGATAGCGCTTAACCTATTTACGCGCGGTCCGGGATCGCCCGGAAAAACCTTGCAGGATAAGATCTCCTGCGATATATCGAATATTTTCACCGTTTTAAAGTCTCCGATATGGTTAAATACGGTCAAACAGCAGGTTTGCCTCTTTTGCCGTTTCTTTATAAAAATTCCCCCGCCGCAAAGCGCGGCGGCTTCGGGCGGGGGAACCGGGTATTATATTATCTCTTTACTCTTGCGTTGCCTTTCCAGATGCTCCAGACCTGCTCCTCATCGGCAGGCTGAGCGTAGTCGGTGAGGAAAGTGGTGGCGAGTACGCCTGTCGCCCAGCCGAACTGCACCCATTTTTCCTTCTCCCAGCCCTGAAGCATCGCGTAAAGCATTCCGCCGACAAAGCCGTCTCCGCCGCCGATGCGGTCGAGAACATGGATTTCGCGGGGTTCGGCGACGAACCATTCACCGTCCGCAAGCAGAATCGCGCCCCAGATATGGGTGTTGACGTCGACGACCTGGCGCAGGGTGTTTGCGAATACCGATACATTCGGGAACGCCGCCTTTGCGGCGGTGATCATCGCCTTGAAAGTTTCTATCTGATCGATATCCTTTCCGCCGGCTTCCGGGCCTTTGACTCCGAGGGCAAGCTGGAA
Organism: Clostridiales bacterium; assembly: GCA_012511425.1. Taxonomy (GTDB): domain Bacteria; phylum Bacillota; class Clostridia; order Oscillospirales; family CAG-272; genus JAAZGC01. The sequence goes on from JAAZGC010000205.1 coordinate 3,118, forward strand.
ATCTTCTTCGTTGCCTATAAGAACGTCGGCGAGAGAGGCGATCTCGGTAAAGGAGGCGCGGAGCTCCTCCTCGCGGTTCAACCAGAAAGAGGCGCGGTAGTTGAGGTCGAAGCTAACGACGGTGCCGTATTTATGCGCCGTCCGGGCAAGCTCAAGGCAGAATTTTGTCGTCTGCTCGGAAAGCGCCGCTATAAGTCCGGAAATATGGAGTATGCCGACGCCGTCCTCGGCGAACAGCTTATGAAGGTCGTAATTCGCAGCATCGAGGGTGCGGCCGACTTCGCCGGAACGGTCGTTCCAGACGCGGGGACCGCGGGAGCCGTAGCCGGAATCGGCGACGTTGAACTGATGACGGTAGCCCCAGGGACCGCCCTGCGGCACTTCGGGTCCGTCGTATTCAATTCCGCGGGAACGCAGGTCGCGCTTGATGTAATCGGCTATCGGACTGCCTTTTACAAAGGCGGTAAGCACCTTCGTCCGCTTGCCGAGATAGGATGAGATTGAAAGCACATTCGTCTCGGCGGAGGTCGCCTGCATTATGAAAAGGTCGCTCGACTGAACCGGCTGCCCGGACGGCGGGCAGATGCGGACTCCCATAGAGGAGGGGACCACCATTGCGTATTTTGCGTCCTGTTTTATCTGTTTCATATAATTTCCACCTTTCGGAATATATATCGGATATCTTACGATATTATTATACTATTATAACGCGGAAATGTCAAGGGCGGGGGAAAAAGCTTATTTCCTCTCGCTCCGGTTATTGCCGGCAAAATGAATGCTTCTTGCGATAACGCCGGTCACCGCCATCGAAAGCGCCATGAGTCCGGCACAGATAAGCACGGTTGAACCGAGCTGCAGCGCCATCGTCGAATTGCCCAGCACCACATGCAGCATCGTTTCGTAAAGTCCCATTCCCGGCACAAGGATGATTATTCCCGGGAAAAGGAACACCGAGGTCGGCATCTTCAAAACCCGCGCCAGCACTTCCGATGCCGAAGCCGCCAAAAGGGTGCTTAGAAAGTAGCCGAGATAAGGCGAGCCCGCCGCCGCCAGCACCGCATAGACGGTATAGACCGCGCCGCCCAATAAGGCCGCCGCCGGAATCGCCTTTTTCGGCGCCTGCATCATCACCGAATAAGGCGCTACGGCAAGCACTCCGAAAAGCATGAGGCTCCATATCGGCATATCCAGCGCCGCAGTCCCTCCCGCACCGATCTGCTGCCCGGTAAAATTAATATAGAAATAAAGTGATGCTCCCATTCCGCCGGCAAGGGACAGCGCCGACATTGTTACTTCGGCAAACCGCGCAACGCCGGAGACGAGGTCGCCCATTATCGTATCCCGAATTGCCGATGTCAGCGCAAGTCCCGGCAGGAGGGGAACCATGGCGCCGACGGCTATCATGTATATCCCGCTGACGCCCGGAAGCGACAGAGAGGCGGCAGACAGGGCGCCGATCGCCGCGCCGCCCAAAAGACATATGACGAACTGGGTTATAAATGCACGGGCGGTTTTGCCGAAAAGGCTCTGGATCAGCACCGTCACGGCGCCGCAGACCGCAGACACCACGGCATCCATCGGCTTGCCGCCGTAAACGAGGGTAAACATCGCCACCGAAAACGCGGTCAGCAGAATCTTGACCGGCAGGTCGGTTTTCTTTTTCGGCTTCGGCGCCCGAAGCTCCGCAAGGCTTTTTCTCGCTTCCTCCAATGTAATTTCGCCGGAGATGAAATTCCTTGAAATACGGTTGGTTCGTTCGAGCACGGTAAGGTTGATGACCCTTGCGCTCGTCCGCTGCACCAGCGAAAGCCGTATAGGCGGATCAAAGCCGATAAGCGTCATGTAAATGGCGGTCGGGGTTGCCGAAACCATAGTTCCGGTGAATCCCGCCGAACTGCAGATCCTTATTATCGTGTCTTCGACACGGCCGGTTTCTCCGCCGCTTTCGAGAATAAGCATCCCGGCTGTCGCCGAAAGCTCGAGTATCTCCCCGGCAGCTTTTATATCTTCAAGGGACGCCGTGGCTTTGGTTTCCTTTTTTCCGGTTGTTTCGGTTGTTTCGGTTAATTCAGTCATGATTAAAGCTCTTTATATATGTTGTTTGAATTTGTCCGCTTTTATTCAGAAGAAATGCCGACCCGGATGATCTTCCGTCAATATCCTTCGGTAATCGCGCCGCGGGCGTAGAGTATCCATTTTGCCCGGTCGGCAGGGTCAATTCCCCTGAACGGGGTCGATTTGCCGAGCTCCGGCGGTATCACCCGGTATCCATGGAACTCCTGATAATACGAGCCTTTGCCGGATGTCGCACTTGCAAGGCGTATCGGATAGTCGAGCGATTCGGAGACCGGAAGGATACAGTCGAGCATGAAGCTGCCGTTTACTAT